>JBIOIE010000018.1:0-15528 GCA_044449605.1 Candidatus Limnocylindrales bacterium
GACGCGCGACGGCCATCAGTCCGACTTCAGCGCATGGCCGCCGAACTGCTGGCGCAACGCCGCCAGGACCTTGGCCGAGTAGCTCTCGTCCTGGCGACTGGCGAAGCGGGCCAGCAGGGAGAGCGTGATGATCGGCGCGGGCACGTCGAGGGCCATCGCCTCGGCCACCGTCCAGCGGCCCTCGCCCGAGTCGGCGACCCAGCCCTTGATGTCGGCCAGGCCCTCGCCGTGGGCCTCGTAGGCCAGCCCGGCCAGCTCCAGCAGCCAGGAGCGGATGACCGTGCCGTGCTGCCAGGCCTTGGCCAACGCCTCCAGATCGAAGTCGTAGGCCGAGGCATGGAGGATCTCGAAGCCCTCGGCGTAGGCCTCCATGAGCCCGTACTCGATGCCGTTGTGGACCATCTTGGCGTAGTGGCCGGCGCCGGGCGGGCCGGCGTGGACGTAGCCGCCCTCGGGCGCCAGGGCCCTGAAGATCGGCTCCAGCGGTTCGACCACCTCGCGCTCCCCGCCGACCATCGTCCCGAAGCCGTTGACGAGGCCCCAGACGCCGCCCGAGATGCCGGCGTCGATGAAGTGCAGCCCGCGGGCCTTCAAGAGCTGATGACGACGGACGGAGTCGTGGAAGTTCGAGTTGCCGCCGTCGACGATCGTGTCGCCCGGCGACAGCACGGCCGCGAACTCCTCCATCGTCGCCTCGGTGGCGTCGCCGGAGGGGACCATCAGCCAGACGATGCGCGGGGCGGGCAGCATGGCTGCGACGTCGGCGGGCGTGAACGCGCCGTCCAGGCCCTCGGCCATGATCTCGCGCGTCTTCTCCGGCGAGCGGTTGAAGGTCACCACGCGATGCCCGGCCTTGAAGAGGCGGCGGGCCATGTTGCTGCCCATGCGGCCGAGGCCGACGATGGCGAGATCCACGGGTCGAAGCTCCCTGGCTGCGGCGTTCAGAGGCTGGCGAGGAGCGCGTCGAGGCCGGCGTCCGGGTCGGCGCCGAGATCGATGCGCACGACCGGCAGGCCGTGGGCGCGCAGGGCGCGCAGGTCGCCGATGGCCTGGGCGTCGATGAGCGTGCCGAAGGTCTCGGCGTGGCCCGGGATGGCCACGTCGGCGGGGTGCCCGGCCACGAGCTGGATGAAGCGGCCGCTGGCCGGGCCGCCCTTGTGGAGCTGGCCGGTCGAGTGCAGGAAGCGCGGCCCGTAACCGACCGTCGTGGCCAGCCGGCTGCGTTGACGCAGCCGCTCGCGGATGTCGCCCAGTCGCGCGTCGCGCTCGGGGGTCGGGCCGATGTAGGCCTGGATGGCCAGGTAGTCGCGCGACGTCGCGCCGGCGATGAGGGCCCCGATCTCGCTGCCCGCGGACCCGGCGGCGAGAGCGGCCTCGGTGGGCAGGCGACCCTGGTCGAGGAACTCGTCGAGGACCCGCCGCGTGTTCTCCTTCGACTCGGCGACGTTCGGCTCGTCGAAGGGGTTGACGCCGATAGCCGCCCCGGCCACGGCGATGGCGAACTCCCAGCGGAAGAACTCGCCCCCCAACCCCTCGCCGACGGGGATGACCAGGTCGATGACCGGCTGGCCGGCTTCGGCGAGGGCATCGATGGCCGCGTCCGTCTCCGCCCGCCAGGCCCCGGCGTCCTCACGCGAGATGCGCACGAAGGCCCGGTCGTTGCCGTACATCATGGGCCTGGCCAGCGTCTCGCCGACGACCGGCACGATGCCCCGGCCGTCCTTGCCGGTGCTCTCGGCGATGAGCTGCTCCAGCCACGCCCCGAACGCCGCCAGGCCCGGCTCGAGGACGAAGGTCAGCTTGTCGCGGCCCGCCGTGGCCAGGGCGCCGAGCGCCGTGCCGAGGACGATGCCCGGGTTCGCGGCGTCTTCGCCCCAGCAGGCGGTGGCCATCCGGGAGGCCTCGCCGAGGAGCGCCTCCAGGTCGATGCCGAGCAGAGCCGCGGGCACCAGGCCCACGTAGCTGAGCGCCGAATAGCGGCCCCCGATGTCCGGCGGGTTCAGGAAGACCTCGCGGAACTCGTCGCTGTGGGGGATCGCCGCGATGGCGGCATCCGGGTCGCTGATGGCCACGAAGTGGTCGGCCTCGGACTTGTCGGTCAGGTCGTGATGGAAGGCCGTCTCCAGCGCCCAGAGGTGGTCGAGGAAGCGCAGCGTCTCGGTGGTCGTCCCGGACTTCGAGGCGATCACGTAGAGCGAGGTGGCGATCTCATAGCTCGTCTCGGCGGCGGTCACGGCCGCCGGGTCGGTCGAGTCGAGGACGCCGACCGGGATGCCCTGGCCGACCGTTCCGTAGACCGCGGCGAGGACCTCCGGGGCGAGGGAGCTGCCGCCCATGCCGCAGACCAGGGCGCGGTCGAAGCCGTCCGCCCGGATCGCGGTCGCGAAGTCGGCCAGCTCGAAGGTCCGGCCCCTGAAGTGCTCGGGCGCAGCGAGCCAGCCGAGGCGGCCGGCGATCTTCGCGGCGACCGCGGGACGAGTCGTCCAGACCGAGGCGTCGCGCTCCCAGATCCGCCGCGCCCAGCCGTCGCCGACCGCGCGGGCGACGGCCGCCTCGACGGCCGCACGCAGGTCGTCCGGGATCAGGTAGCGCTCCATGACCAGCGGATCAGCCATGCCCTGCCTCCATGACGGCGATGACGCCGCTCGCCGTGCCCGCGAGCACCCCGTTGGCCACCTCGGCGACGTGGTCGACGCTGAAGCCGAGATGCTCGAGGACGACGGCGCCGGGGGCGCTGGCCCCGAAGCGTTCGACAGCGATGATGGCACCCTCGGGCCCGACCCACCGATCCCAGCCCAGCGAGACCCCAGCCTCGACGCTCACGCGCTTGCGCACGGCCGGGGGCAGGACGCTGTCGCGATACTCGCGCGGCTGCGCGCCGAAGGCCTCCCAGCAGGGCAGTGAGACGACGCGCGTTCCGATGCCCTCGGCCTGGAGCCGTTCCCGGGCGGCGGCGGCGAGCTGCAGTTCGGAGCCCGTGGCGACGAGGATGAGATCGGGCTGGGTCGGGCGGCCCTCGGCGTCGAGAGCGTCGGCGAGCACGTAGCCGCCCCTTCGGACGCCCTCCGCGGCGTGCTCCGCCGTGCCCGGCAGGACCGGCACTTTCTGGCGGCTGAGGGCCAGGGCTGTGGGGCCCTGGGTTCGCTCGAGCGCGAGCCGCCAGGCGGCGGCGGTCTCGTTGGGATCGCCCGGCCGGACGAACCAGAGGTTCGGGATGGCCCGAAGGGCGGCGCCCTGCTCGACCGGCTGATGGGTCGGCCCGTCCTCGCCGAGGCCGACGGAGTCGTGGGTCCAGACGTAGACGACGTGGAGTCCGGACAGTGCCGCCAGCCGGACGGAGCCGCGCATGTAGTCGCTGAAGGTCAGGAACGTCCCGACGTAGGGCAGGAACCCGCCGTGGTAGGCGAGGCCGTTGGCGATGCCGCCCATGGCGTGCTCGCGGACGCCGAAGCGCAGGTTCCGTCCGGGCTGGCCGGCCTCGAAGTCGCCGGCCCCGGGGATGTCGGTCAGGTTGCTCTCGGAGAGGTCGGCCGCGCCCCCGAACAGCTCCGGCAGGACGCCGGCGAGGGCCTTGATGGTCGCCTGCGAGGCGCTCCGGGTGGCCACGGCCTCGTCCGGCCCGAAGGCGGGCAGGGCCGCCAGCCAGCCTTCCGGCAGGCGCCCCCCGATGCGCCGCTCGAACTCGGCGGCCGCGGCCGGGTACGCCGCCGCGTAGGCCCCGAAACGGCCCCGCCAGTCCGCCACCAGCGACTCGCCGCGGGGGACGGCCGTCCGGAAGTGGGCCAGCGCCTCGGCGGGGATGTAGAACTCCCGGTCCGGATCCCAGCCGTAGGCGATCTTGGTCAGGCGCACCTCCTCCGGACCCAGCGGCGCCCCGTGGGCCTTGAAGGAGTCCTGCTTGTTGGGCGAGCCATAGCCGATGTGGGTGCGCACGGCGATGAGGCTCGGGCGCGGGTCCGCCTCGGCCGCGGCGACGGCGGCGGCGATCGCCTCGACGTCGTTGCCGTCGCCGATACGCTGGGTGTGCCAGCCATAGGCGTCGAAGCGGGCCGGCACGTCCTCGCTGAAGGCCAGCGAGGTCGGCCCATCGAGCTGGACATGGTTGTCGTCGTAGAGGACCGTCAGGCGCCCGAGGCGGAGGTGGCCGGCCAGGCTCGCCGCCTCGGACGCGATGCCCTCCTGGAGGTCGCCGTCGGAGGCGATGACGTACGTCCGATGGTCGACGATGTCGTGGCCCGGCCGGCCGAACTCGCCCGCCAGGCGGCGCTCGGCGATGGCCATCCCGACGGCGTTGGCGACGCCCTGCCCGAGCGGACCCGTGGTGGCCTCGACGCCCGGCGTCAGCCGGTACTCGGGGTGGCCCGGCGTCTTCGAGCCCCACTGCCGAAAGCGCTCGAGCTGCCCGAGGGGGAGGTCGAAGCCGGTCAGGTGGAGGAGGGCGTAGAGAAGCATGCTGGCGTGCCCGGCCGAGAGCACGAAGCGGTCGCGGTCGGGCCAGTCGGGCTGGGTCGGCGCATAGCGCATGACCCGCGTCCAGAGCACGTAGGCCATCGGCGCCGCACCCATCGGGGCCCCCGGATGGCCGCTGTTGGCACGCTGGACACCATCGATGGCGAGGGTCCGGATGGTGTCGATCGCCAGCTGGTCGAGGCGATCGGCGGTCAAGGTCATGCGCGGTCGCTCCACGGCGGTCGGGCTGGGCGTCGAGCCTATGATAGACGTGGACGTGGAGCCCAAGACCCGACCCGCAGGCCGTCTCGCCGGGCGCGCTCCGCGCTCGCGCGGCGCCCGCCGCCCGCCGCCGCTGATCCTCGCCCTCGGCGATCTCGTCGTCGACGTCGCGGCCAAGGCCAGCGAACCGCTCGCCCATGCCAGCGATGCCGCCGGCGTCGTCGTCTTCCGGCAGGGCGGCTCGGCGGCGAACACGGCCCGCTGGGTGGCCCGCCTGGGGGGCCGGGCCGTCTTCATCGGCGCGGTCGGCCGCGACGAGTGGGCCCGGCGCCTGCGGGCCTCGCTGGAGGAGGCCGGCGTGCGCGTCCGGACGGTCCGCAAGCCCGGCTCCACGGCCCGCATCGTGGCCTTCGTCGAGCCCGGGGGAGAGCGCACGTTCGTGACCGACCGAGGGGCCGCCAACCTGCTCGAACCGGACGACCTCCAGCCGGCCTGGTTCGCCGCCGCCGCCGCCCTCCACGTGCCCGCCTACTCGCTGCTCAGCGAGCCGCTCAGCTCCGCGGCCCGGCGCGCGGTGGTCCTGGCCCGGGCCGCCGGTGCGGCGGTCTCGGTCGACCTTGCCTCGCGCCGGCCGCTGCTGGCCCGCGGGCGGAGGACCGCCTGGGAGCTGATCGCGACCGTGGCTCCGGACCTCCTCTTCGCCAACGACGCCGAGGCGGCCGCGCTGACCGGCCCGCGCGGGGACGTGCGCCTCCTCGAGCTGGCCTCCATCGTCGTCATCAAGGAGGGCTCGGCGGGATGCCGGATCGTCGCCCGCGATGGGTCCGAGCCGGCCCGCCTGGCAGTGGCCACGAGCCCCGTCCAGGCCATCGACACGACCGGCGCCGGCGACGCCTTCGACGCGGGCTTCCTGCTCAGCTGGCTGGCCGCGCCACCGGAGACGCGCCGCGACGTCGCCGTCCTGCGCTGGGCCGCCCTGGCCGGCCACCGCGCGGCCGGGCGACTGCTCGCCGGGGCGCGCAGCGGACGACTGGCGTGAGGCGTGGCCCCAGTCCGCCCGAGCGTCCGGCGGCGCCGCTCGCGGTCTCCGCAGAGGTCCGGGCCGCGCTCGCCGCGGGCCGGCCGGTGGTTGCCCTCGAGTCGACGCTCATCACCCACGGCCTCGCGGCGCCGCTGAACCTCGAGGTGGCGCGCGCCTCGGAGGCGGCGGTGCGCCGAGAGGGCGCGGTCCCGGCCACGATCGCCATCCGCGGTGGCCGCCTGCTGGTCGGCCTCTCGGACAACGAGCTGGCGCTCCTCGCGGCTGCCACGGGGGCCCTGAAGGCCTCGCGCCACAACCTCGCCGCCGCTCTCGGCAGCACCCGCTGGGCTGGCACCACCGTGAGCGCCACGATGATCGCCGCCCACCTGGCCGGCATCAGCGTCCTGGCCACGGGCGGCATCGGCGGCGTCCACCGGGGCGGGGCGACGAGCATGGACATCTCGGCGGACCTCGCCGAGCTGGCCCGGACGCCGGTCCTGGTCGTGTGCGCGGGTCCCAAGTCGATCCTCGATGCAGCCCTGACCCTGGAGGTCCTGGAGACCCACGGCGTGCCGGTCGTCGGGCTGGCCACCGACGAGCTGCCCGGCTTCTTCAGCCGGAGCAGCGGCCTGCGCCTGCACATGCGGGTAGAGACCCCGGTCCAGGCCGCCGCGCTGGCTCGCCGCCACTGGGCGCTCGGGCTGGGGAGCGGGATCGTCGTGACCACGCCCGTGCCCGCCGAGTCCGCCCTGGGCTCGAGCGAGGCGGGCCGGGCCATCGAGCGCGCCACCGCCGAGGCCGAAGCGAAAGCCGTCCACGGGCCCGCCGCGACGCCCTGGATCCTCGCCCGCGTCGCGGAGCTGACGGAGGGCCGCTCGACGACGGCCAACGTGGCCCTCATCGAGCACGACGCCACGATCGGGGCGCGCATCGCCGTCGCCCTCGCGGCGTCGGCCGCGGCCTGACCGGCGGACTGGCCAGCGGCCTGCGCGGGGGCTTCAAACGGGGGAGGGGTGGTGCTACCATCGCCGGGCGGCTTGGGACCGGCGAGGCCGGCCATCACGAGGTCCCCTGCGCCGCTCAGCCGATGCGCGCGGTCACGCCCCGCCCGGCGACCCTGCGTCCCGAGGTCCCCCATCACCGTGTCCGTCAGCCAGCCCGCCCCCGCCATCGACGTCCGTGGCGTGCGCCGTGTCTACGACGCCAAGCCACAGGACGTGGTCGCCCTCGACGGCGTCGACTTGCGCGTCGAGCCGGGCGAGCTGTTCGGGCTGCTCGGGCCCAACGGCGCGGGCAAGACCACGCTGATCAAGATCCTGACCACCTTGCTGCTGCCCACCGCCGGCACCGCCACGGTCTTCGGATTCGACGTCGCCTCCGAGGCCAAGAAGATCCGCCGGATCATGAACATGGTCGCCGGCGGCGAGCAGTCGGGCTACGGCATCCTGACCGTCCGGGAGCAGCTCTGGATGTTCACCCAGTTCTACGGCCTGGGCGGGCGCGAGGGCTGGCGGCGAGTGGACGAGCTGATCACCGCCGTCGGCCTCGACGAGCAGCGCCTCCAGCGCGTCTCGGCGCTCTCGACCGGCCAGCGCCAGAAGATGAACCTCGCCCGCGGGCTGCTCAACGACCCCTGGATCCTCTTCCTCGACGAGCCGACCCTGGGCCTCGACGTCGGGGCCGCCCGCCAGGTGCGCGAGCTGGTCGTCGAGTGGCGGGCCGCGGTGCCCGGCCGAACGGTCCTCCTGACCACGCACTACATGGCCGAGGCGGACGAGTTGTGCGAGCGGATCGCCATCGTCGACCGCGGCCGGATCATCGCCGCCGGCACGCCCGCCGAGCTGAAGCATCGCGTCCAGAGCGAATCGATCTTCCGCATCGAGCTGGAGGGCTTCGAGCGCGGCCCGGCCGTCCTGGCCGGGCTGCCCGGCGTCGTGCGTGCCGTGACCGCCGCCCGCGATCCGGACGGCGATGGCGCCGGAGAGCGGCGCACCGCGGTCATCAGCCTGGTCCTCGAGGACGACGCGGCCCTCGGCGCGGTGGTCGGGGCGCTGGGCGGCCTGGGCGCCCGGATCGTCGCCCTTCGTAAATCGGAGCCGAGCCTCGAAGACGTCTTCGTCGAGCTGGTCGGCCGCGCCTTCCACGACGACGGCGACCGGGGCGAGCCGCCCCTGCCGCCGTCGGTCACCCTGGGTGACATGACCCACGACACGGAAGAAGCCGAGCCGGTCGAGGCGGGCAAGGCCCGATGAGCGCTCTCGTCCCAGGGGTCCTCGCCCGGCCCCTGGCTGCCACGCCGGCCGCCTCGGCCGATTGGGACCGGCGGCGCATCCTGGCCGTCAACCTGCGCGCCGTGCGCGGACGCGCCTACCCGCGCGTGACCGGCCTCTTCCGCGAGAAGTCGTGGCTCTTCTTCGAGATCGTGCTGCCCTTCCTGACCACGTCCGCCTTCGTCCTCGTCTACCAGACGCTCCAGGCGCCGGCGCAGTACATCGGCTTCGTCGTCCTGGGCGGGGCCATGACGGCCTTCTGGCTCAACGTGATCTGGATGATGGCCGCCCAGCTCTACTGGGAGAAGGACCAGGGCAACCTCGAGCTCTACTTCGCGGCACCCATGGACATGATGAGCGTGCTCCTGGGCATGGCCGTGGGGGGCATGGTCATGAGCTCGTCCCGGGCGGCGGTCGTGCTCTTCGTGGGCACCGTCGTCTACGGCGTCAGCTTCTCGGTCACCCAGTGGGGCCTCCTGCTGGCCGTCTTCTTCCTGACCCTGGCCGCGCTCTACGGGCTGGGCATGATGCTCTCGAGCCTGTTCGTGCTCTGGGGCCGCGAAGCGTGGCACCTCACCCAGCTCCTCCAGGAGCCGGTCTACTTCGTCTCCGGCCTGAACTTCCCGGTCGGGCGCCTCGGCTTCCTGGGCGCGCTGGCGATCGCCATCATCCCCCTCGCCGTCGGCCTCGACGCGATGCGCCAGCTGGCCTTCGCGGCCGGGCTGGGTCCGACCGGCACGCCGCCGCCCGGGATCGAGGCGCTGATCCTGGTGGCCATGACCGTCGTCTTCCTGGGCCTGGCCCGGGTCATGCTCCAGGTCCTCGAGCACATGGCCCGCCAGAAGGGCCGCATCTCGGCCCGCTGGCGCTGAGCGCGCAGATGAGCGCGACTTCCATCCCGGCCGCCTTCGACCGCCGCCGCGCCGATTCGGGTGGTCCGCTCGACGCCGTGCGCGCCTTCACCACTGCCGCACTGCTGGGCTGGCGGATGGAGGCCAACTGGGCGGACCCGCTCCTGTTCTTCATCTACTCGGTGGCCAAGCCGATCGCCAGCGCCCTGATCCTCATCTTCATGCTCGAGGTCATCGCCGGGCCCGGCGCGCGGGGGCTGCGCGGCTTCGTCATCGTCGGCAGCGCCCTCTGGTCGTTCGTCGTCAGCGGCATGGCCGGCCTGGCCTGGTCCGTCCTCGACGACCGGGAGCGCTACCGGATGCTCAAATACCTCTACGTCAGCCCCAGCGACTTCCTGGTCATGCTCATGGGCCGCGGTTTCGCCCGCCTGGCGATCGGGGCCATGGGCGCGATCATCGTCCTTGCCGTTGGCGTGGTCTTCCTTGGCCTCGGCTTCGACATCGGGCGCGCCGACTGGCCGCTGCTGGTCATCGTCCTCGTGCTGGGCCTGACGGCCATCGTGGCCCTCGGCGTGCTCATGGCCGCGATCTGCATGCAGACGCGCCAGGAATCGTGGTCCTACCCGGAGGCCGTGGCAGGAGCGCTCTTTCTGCTGGTCGGAGCCGTCTTCCCGCTGGCCATCCTGCCCCAGCCCATCCAGGCCGTCGGCCTGGCCACGCCGCTGACGTGGTGGCTCGAGGGCGTCCGGCGGGCCCTCTTCCCGGATGGCCGGAGCGCCATCGGCGGGGACGGCTCGCTGTGGACCGCGCTGAGCGGCACGCCCGCGCCGGGCTCGGGCACGATCGTCGTCGTCTTGCTGGTCACGACCCTCGTGGCTACACTCGCAGCGGCCGCCGTCTTCCGGATCAGCGAGCGGCGGGCCAAGGATCGCGGCCTGATCGACCGCACGACCGGCTCCTGAGGAGCGCGCCGATGCGCATCTACGACGGCAGCCCTCGGCAGGACTTCGAGGAGGCTCTCCGCTCGATCGGCGCCTTCCTCGACGAGCGGGGCATGCGCGACATCCTCATCGCCGAGACGACCGACGGCTTCTTCGTCCAGGCCCTGGTCGTCTCGGGCGGGACGACGGGCGGCTGGTCCGAGCAGCTGGGCACGCTCACCAAGCAGTCGCTGACCCTTCTCGACGAGGACGTCGTGCGCCTCATGGACGAGGGTCGGGCTCGCCGGCAGGGCACGGCATCAGCGGCGCCCTGGTCATCGGGCCGCTTCGAGAAGTCCCTGCGCGTCATCGGCCACTGGATCGACGAACAGAAGCCACGCGACATCTTCCTGCTGGAGCAGGAAGGCGCCTACATCCTCCGTCTGCACATGAACACACCCACGGGCCTCAAGCACGTCCTCGCCGAATTCACGAAGGACGATGTTGATGAGATGATCGCCGTGGCACCCAGCCGCCGGGCGCATCCGGCCCCAGCCCCGAAGCCTTGAATCGACCGATCCCATCCAGCCCCCGACCGAACACGGAGGACACTCGACCATGAAGGCCCTGAAGATCGTCGCCACCGCCCTCGGCATCACCCTCGCCACGCTCGTGGTGCTGCCGCTCCTCGTCCTGGCCGGCCTGTTCATCTGGCTGAAGCTGACCGAGGAATCCGACGAGGAGGCGCTCGAGCTGGAGCCCGAGGCCGCCTGATCGCCGCAGCCCGATCAACCTCGCGGCCGGACACGCCGGCCGCCGCCGCTCGGGACCGTCGCCTCGCCGAGGCGGCGGTCCTCGGTGTCGTGGCCTTCTGGGGCTCGAACTTCGTGGCCATGAAGTACGTGGTCACGGCCATGCCCCCCGTCGGCGCGCAGCTCGTCCGCTACACGATCGCCGCCCTGGCCATGCTGATCCTGCTCTGGCGCCGGGAGGGTGGCATCGGCCTGCCCCGCCGCGACCTGCTCCTGGCCGTCGTCTTCGGGGGCCTCGGCACGGGCGGCTACCAGATCCTCTGGTCGACGGCCCTGCGTTCGGTCTCGGCCGGTGAGTCGGCCCTGCTGGTGGCCGCGACGCCGATCCTCGTGGCCGTCATCGCGGCCCTCTTCGGCGCCGACCGGCTGGACATCCGGAAGTTGATCGGCATCCTCATCTCGGTCGGCGGCGTCGTCCTCGTCGTCATCGCCGGCAGCGGTTTCCGGCTCGAGAACGACCTGGGCGGGCCGGCGCTGACGATCCTCGGCGACCTGTTCTGGGCCGTCTACGTGGTCGTCGCCGCGTCGCTCCTGCGTCGCCAGTCGGCGCTCCGCCTGAGCGCCTGGGCCGCCCTGGCGGGCACGGTCGCCATGGTCCCGCTGGGCGCCATCCAGCTCGGCCAGGTCGACCTCGGCTCGGTGCCGACCCTGGCCTGGGTCGCCCTGGCCGCCTCCGGGCTCCTCTCGGTCGCGGTCGGCAACATCGTCAACTTCCGGGCCGTGGCCCTGCTCGGGCCGACCCGCGTGACCAACTACCAGTTCCTCTCGCCACTCGTCGCCATCGTCGCCGGCGCGCTGGTGTTGGGCGAGGTCCTCGTGCCCGGGCAGCTCCTGGGCGGGGCGGTCATCGTGGCCGGCATCCTCATCGCCCGGGGCGACCGCCTGAGATCGGCCGGACCGCTCTCCAGCTCCGGGGCGGCGGCATGAGCCGGGCCGCGGCGACGCCCGTCTTCGCGCCGGGCGGGGCGCCGGTGAGCTTCCTCGTCGACTTCGACGGGACGATCTCCCGCTCCGACGTCGGCGACGACCTGCTGGCCAGCTACGGCCCGGACGCGGCACTGCTGGCGGCCAAGGATGCTGACTACGACGCGGGCCTCATCGGCTCGCGCGAGCTGATGCTCTGGGACATGGCCGCGCTGCCGGACGACCCGGCTCTCCTTCGCATCGCCGCCGCCGAAGTGCCGCTGGACGAGACGTTTTCCTCGTTCGTGGCCGCGGTCCAAGCGGCCGGCGCGGCCATCGAGATCGTCAGCGATGGCCTTGGCTTCTACGTGGTGCCCAGCCTCACCGCCTTGCAGCCGAGCCTGGCCGAGCTGCCCATGGCCACGAACGAGAACCGTCTCGCCGGGCCTGGCGGCATGTCCTTCCCATTCGGCCATCCGGCCTGCTTCGTGTGCGGCACCTGCAAGCGCGAGCGCGTGCGCGCCCACGCCGCGGACGGGCGGGTCGTGGTCTTCGTCGGCGATGGGACCAGTGACCGCTACGCCGCCCACCACGCCGACATCGTCTTCGCCAAGGGCAGCCTGGCCCGCTGGTGCCTCGAGGCCGGCTGGCCCTTCCGGCCCTGGCACCGCTTCGCCGAGATCGAGGCCTGGACGCGATCCGCCTTCGCGGACGGCGGCCTGCCCGGCCGGCCGGAGGATCTCGACGCCTGGCGTGCCGCCCATCCTCGCCCCCGGACCGGCTTCATCTGCGGTCCCGAGGCCTGGGGGCCGGGGCGTGCGGCGCCCGACCGGGCGCCCGGCAGCGCCTAGGGCGCGGTTGCTCCACGCCCCGTCTTCCGGTAACATTCGAAAAACCCCCGGAGGAGCCGCGCCATGGCGAAGTATGTCTTTGTGACCGGAGGGGTGACCTCCTCACTCGGCAAAGGCATCAGCGCCGCCAGCATCGGGCGCCTGCTCAAGAGCCGCGGCGTCTCCGTCTCGATCCTCAAGCTCGACCCCTACATCAACGTCGACCCGGGGACGATGTCGCCCTACCAGCATGGCGAGGTCTTCGTCACCGACGATGGCGCCGAGACGGACCTCGACCTGGGCCACTACGAGCGCTTCATCGACGAGAACCTGAGCCAGCTCAGCAACATCACCACCGGGCGCATCTACCAGGCGGTCATCGCCAAGGAGCGCCGCGGGGACTACCTGGGCGGCACGGTCCAGGTCATCCCCCACATCACCAACGAGATCAAGGAGCGCATCCAGCGGGTCGCCCGCGACGGGCGCGCGGATGTCGTCATCGTCGAGGTCGGCGGGACCGTCGGCGACATCGAGAGCCTGCCCTTCCTCGAGGCCATCCGGCAGCTGCGCAAGGACGTCGGCCGGAACAACGTCCTGTACGTCCATCTGACCCTGCTGCCCGCGCTGGCGGCGACCGGCGAGCTGAAGACGAAGCCGACCCAGCACTCGGTCAAGGAGCTGCGCGGCATCGGCATCCAGCCCGACGTGATCATCCTGCGCTCCGACCACCCGGTCAGCCAGGAGGTCCGCGACAAGATCGCCCTCTTCACGGACGTGCCGGTCGAGGCCGTCATCGTCGCCCAGACGGCCGAGACGATCTACGAGGTGCCGCTCCTCTTCGAGGCCCAGGGCCTGGGCGACCTCATCGTGCGCGACCTCGGCCTGGAGACCGGGCCGGCGGACCTGTCGGCCTGGCGCGCGCTGGTCGAGCGCATCAAGCGCCCGAAGCCCGAGCTCGAGGTGGCCCTGGTGGGCAAGTACATCGAGCTGCCCGACGCCTACCTCAGCGTCAGCGAGGCCCTCCGCCACGCGGGCTGGGCGCACGACCGGGACATCCGCATCCGCTGGGTCGATTCGGAGGCGCTGACGCCCGAGAACCTGGAGGTTCGCCTGGCCGGCGTGGCCGGCGTGCTCGTGCCCGGCGGTTTCGGCCACCGGGGTATCGAGGGCAAGGTCCTCGCCGCCCGCTACGCCCGCGAGCGGCGCCTGCCCTACCTGGGCCTCTGCCTGGGCCTCCAGTGCGGCGTCATCGAGCTGGCCCGCGACGTGGCTGGCGCCCAGGGCGCCAACTCGACCGAGTTCGACCTCTTCACCGAACACCCCGTCATCGACTTCATGCCCGACCAGCGGGAGATGGAGGAGAAGGGCGGCACGATGCGCCTGGGCCTCTACCCGGCCAAGCTGACGCCGGGCACGAAGGCGGCCGCCGCCTACGGGGCCGAGGTCATCTACGAGCGCCACCGCCACCGCTTCGAGGTCAACAACCGTTATCGCGAGCTGCTCGAAGGGGCGGGCATGATCCTGTCCGGCCAGTCGCCGGACGGACGCCTCGTCGAGATCGTCGAGCTGCGCGACCACCCCTGGTACGTGGCCAGCCAGTTCCACCCCGAGTTCCGCTCGCGGCCCGACCGGCCGCATCCGCTCTTCGACGGCTTCGTGGCCGCCTGCATCGCGACGAGCGCGGAGGCCGCCGCTGCCCTGACACGGGCGCCGGTCGCGGCGCCTGCCGAGGTCCACGCGCCCGCGCCGTAGAATCCCGGCCTGCCCAGCAGCAGCCGCACGTCGCCCGCCCAGCCAGCCAGGAGCCGGCCATGAAGATCTTCCTCGACACCGCGGACATCGAAGAGATCCGCATCGCCGCCCGCTGGGGCGTCCTCGACGGCGTGACCACGAACCCGACCCTCTACGCGAAGGTCGGCGGCGACTACGACACCGTGCTCCAGGAGATCTGCCGGATCACCTCCGGGCCGGTCAGCGCCGAGGTCATCGCCGACGACATCGAGGGCATGCTCCGGGAGGGGCGTCACTTCGCCAAGCTGGCCCCCAACATCGTGGTCAAGGTGCCCATGAGCGAGACCGGCCTGGAGGCCATCTCCCGCCTCGCCGAGGAGGGCATCAAGACCAACTGCACGCTCATCTTCACGGCCAACCAGGGCCTCCTCGCGGCCAAGGCCGGCGCATCCCTGCTGTCGCCCTTCGTCGGCCGCCTCGACGACATCAACCAGGACGGCATGGAGGTCATCCGCGAGCTGGTCTCGATCGTCGAGATCCACGAGCTCGAGAGCGAGGTCCTGGCCGCCTCCATCCGCCACCCGAGGCACATGACCGAGGCGGCCCTGGCCGGCGCGCATGTGGCCACGACGCCCTTCAAGGTCCTCCAGCAGATGGTCCACCATCCGCTCACCGACCAGGGCATCCTCCAGTTCCGCAAGGACTGGGAGAAGGCCCGCTCGGAGGCGGCCGCGCGCGGCTAGACCCGTCCGGATCGGGCGCCACGCGGCGCCCTTGACCGCGGGCCACGGGGTGCTATCATCCCGCTGACCCCACGAATCACCTCCCGTGCCGCGGCCTACCCGGCTCCCGGCGCCGAGGTCCCCATCTGGCCTACGGCCGCCCTTGGGCATGCCGCATCGCGGGACGAGGTCGTCGGGTCCGTTCCCCGCCCGCGACCGTGTCGCGCCAGGGCCAGAACCCGTTCCCCGCACTCCGGAAGGATGCCCACGACCCACCCATGAACATCTCCGAACTCAAGAGCAAGAACCTCCGCGAACTCGTCCAGATCGGGGGCGACCTCGATCTCGCCGACGCCCGCGACATGCGCCAGGAAGAGCTCATCGAGCGCATCCTCCAGCGCCAGGTCGAGCGCGGCGGCCAGGTCTACGCGACCGGCATCCTGGACATCGTCGACGAGGGCTTCGGCTTCATGCGCCGCCACGGCCTGATGCCCAGCCAGGACGACGTCTACGTCAGCTCCAGCCAGGTCCGCCGCTTCGGCCTGCGCCCCGGCGACCGCGTCGGCGGGGTCATCCGCACGCCCAAGGACGGCGAGAAGTACTGGGGCCTGCTGCGGGTCGAGTCGGTCAACGGCGTGGACCCCGAGACTGCCAAGCGGCGCCCCCACTTCGATGTCCTGACGCCCATCCACCCCATCGAGCTCATCAACCTCGAGACCGACCCCAAGAACCTCAGCCAGCGCCTGGTCAACCTCGTCAACCCGCTCGGCAAGGGCCAGCGCGCCCTGATCGTGAGC
>JBIOIE010000019.1:0-15230 GCA_044449605.1 Candidatus Limnocylindrales bacterium
GCGGATGACGTGGTCCGTGGCGCAGCCGATGTGGCTGACGCCCGGCTCGCGCAGGAGCCCGAGGACGCTCTCCACGACACCCACAGTGGCGCCCACGGGACGGCCGTCGGGCGCAGAGGCGGGCGGCCGCCCGAAGTGGGCGCGGAAGATCTCGTAGGTGGCGTCGAGGAGGAAGAGCCGCATCGGTCAACCGTAGCATCGCTCCCGGGCCGGACGGCCCACGACGCGACCATCCCGGCTGGGGCACGATTCGCCGGTGATCACCCCGTTCGAAATACCGGAGCCACATGCGCTGCCGGCGGCAGAGGTCGCCCGCCGTCTCGAGGTCGAGCCGGCTCAGGGGCTCACGGCTGGGGAGGCGGCCCGGCGGGCCGGCTTGTGCGGGCCCAACGAGTTGGCCCCGGCGCGCCACGAATCGGTCCTGCGGATGATCCTCGAAGCTGCGACCGAGCCGTTCGTCGTCCTTCTCGCCGTCGCCGGCCTGCTGGCCATCTGGCTCGGCGAGATCCGGGACGGGCTGTTGGTGATGATCGGCCTCGTGCCCATCGTCGGGGCCGACGTGGTCACCGAATTCCGCGGCCAGCGGTCGCTCGAGGCGCTGCGCGAGGCCAGTGCCCCGGTCGCCCGCGTGCGCCGCGACGGCGCGGTCAGCGACGTGCCGGCCGCCGACCTCGTGCCCGGCGACGTCGTCCTCCTGGGCGGCGGCGACGTCGTGCCCGCCGACCTGCGCCTCGTCCGCGCCGAACGACTGCAGCTCGACCGCAGCCTGCTGACCGGCGAGTCCCTGCCCGAGCCGGCCGGCGTCGAGCCCGACGCGGCCCGGTCTACCGTCGCCGACCAACACTCGATCGCCCATGCGGGGACGAGCGTCGTGGCCGGGCGCGGGGAAGGCATCGTCATCGCCATCGGCGGAGCCACGGAGATGGGCGCCATCGCCCAGGGTCTGGCCGGCGACGAACGGCGCCGCTCGCCCCTCCAGCGCGAACTGGACCGCCTCGTGCGGATCCTGCTCGTCGTCGCCATCGGGCTCATCGGCGTCACCGCCGGACTTGGCTTCCTGCGCGGCTTTCCCGCCGGCGACAACGTCCTGGCGGGCATCTCGGCGGCCATCGCGGCGATCCCGGAGGAGCCGCCCGTGCTGCTGGCGGTCATCCTCGGCCTGGGTGCCTACCGGCTGCTCCGGCGCGGCGTGCAGGTCCGCCACCTGAACGCGGAGGAGACGCTTGGCGCGGTCGACCTCATCCTCACCGACAAGACCGGGACGCTGACCGAGAACCGGCTGGCCGTCCGCGGGGTCCGGACGCCGGCGGGCGAGGTCGTCGATCGCGACCGCCGGCGACGCCTGCTGACGGACGCGCTGCGGGCCGAGGAGGACGCCTGGCGCCTGGCCGACGGCGTGCGCCCGAACTCGTTCACCCGGGCGCTGACGGCGGCCCTGGCAGAGTCCGGCCTGGCCAGCCTGCCCGCTGACGATCGGCTGATCGAGGCGGAGCCGGCATCGGACGCCCACCCCTACAGCCGGGCCGTGGTCGAGACGGTCGAGGGCCTCCGCGAGCTCGCCCTCGGTGCCGCCGAGGCCGTGCTCGGTGGGCCGGAGTCCGCGCCAGACTGGTGGGCCCTGGTCGGCGCGGGCGCGGCTGCCGGCGAGCGACTGGTCGTGCTCGCGGAACGGCCGCCGGCCGGCGGGGCCGGCTGGAGCCCGCGCGCCGTGATCGCGTTCGCGGATCCCCTCCGGTCCGGCATCCGCGACGCGGTCAGCGTCGTCCGGGAAGCCGGCATCCAGATCCTGGTCGTGACCGGCGACCACCCGGGCACGGCGGCTTCCATCGCCCGCGAGGCCGGCATCGAGGCCGACCACATCGTCACCGGCCAGGAGATCGACGGCTGGGACGATCGGGAGGTGGCGACACGCCTGGCCGCACTCCACGTGGTGGCCCGGGCGACACCTGCCCAGAAGATGCGGCTCGTCCACGCCGCCCGTGCGCACCGGCGCTCCAACGCCGTGACCGGCGACGGCGTGAACGACGCGCCGGCCCTCCACGCAAGCGACGTCGCCGTGGCCATGGGCAGCGGTACCGCCGTCGCCAAGGGGGCCTCCGACCTCGTCCTCGGCGACGACTCGTTCGCGACCCTGACCTTCGCCCTGCGCGAGGGGCGACGCATCGTGGCCAACATGCAGAAGGGGCTGGTCTTCCTCGTCTCGACCCACGTGGCGATGCTCGGCTTCCTCCTGGTCGCGACGCTCGTCGGCTACGACCGCCCCCTCGTGCCCCTGCAGATCCTGTGGCTCGAGTTGTTCATCGATACGTCGACCTCGATCGCCTTCGAGCGGGAGCCGGAGGAGCCGGGCGCGATGCGCCGGCCGCCCCGGCGGCGCGATCGGCCCCTGCTGACGAACACCCTCCTCTCGAAGATCGCCGTGGCCGGCTCGTTCAGCGCGCTGGCTGCGCTCGTCCTGCTGTCGACCCATGACGGCGGGATCCAGCACGCGACCTGGCTGGCCTACACGGCCCTCGTCGTGGGGCAGGCGGTCCGCGCCTACGCCAACCGCAGCCTCACGGTGCCGATCTGGCGGCTGCCGATGAATGGCTTCCTGCTGGCCGCCTGCGTCGCCGTGATCGCCATCCAGGTCTTCCTGCCGATCTTGCCCGCCTTGGCCACCGCCTTCCATGCCACGCCGCTCGACCCGTTCGATTGGAGCCTGGTCGCCATCGTGGCCCTCGCGCCGGCTGTCCTGGCCCAGATCCTGCGGGCGGCCACAGCCCGGGAGTGGGTGGGTTAGGGGACCCGATCAGCGGCCGGCGGGTGCGGTAGCGAGGCGGTCTCCGCCCTTGCAGCGGCGTCGCCGACCATCGCCGCGCCGACGATCCCCGCGCTGTTGAGGAGGAGGGCCGGCACGATCGGCGCCCGCGAGACGAGCCGCGCCCCGTAGCGCGGCCACTCCTTGCTGATGCCGCCCCCGAGGATGATGAGGTCGGGCCAGAAGCACGCCTCCAACTCGGCGATGTAGGCGCTGAAGTCGCGCGCCCAGCGCTTCCAGCCGACGTGCCGGCGCTCGCGCGATGCGCCGCTGATGAGCGTCTCGACGTTGCGCCCGTGGAACGGGAAGACGCCCAGCTCCGTGTTCGGCACCAGCCGGCCGTTGACGAAGAGGGCGCTGCCGATGCCGGTGCCGATGGTCAGCAGGAGCACCGTCCCACCTTGCCCACGTCCAGCGCCGAAGGTCATCTCGCCCAACCCGGCGGCGTCCGCGTCATTGACGATGGCGACCGGACGGCCGAGGCGGTCGGCCAGGAGTTGCTGGGCCGGCGCATCGAGCCAGGACTTGTCAAGGTTCGTGGCCGTCTTGAGGCGACCGTCCTTGACCACGCCGGGCAGCCCGCAACCGGCGGGCAGATCGGACGCGACAGGGCTCGCGGCGACGAGGTCGTCGACGCAGGCGAGGGCGGCCGCGGCGATCGCTTCGGGCGTGGCCGGCTTCGGCGTCGCCCGGCGGATGCGGCGCGAGTGCAGCTCACCGGTCGCGAGGTCGACCAGCCCCGCCTTGACCCCGGTGCCGCCGACGTCGACGCCGATGGCCGTGCGGGCCACCTCGCCGGGCGGTCCCGACGGCCGGGGCTCCGGGGCGGTCGTCGCGGCCCCCGGGGAGGTCATGCCTCGTTACCGACCAGCTGCCCGTCGCGCAGCCGCACGACGCGGTCGGCGGCATCGAGCATGAGCGGATCGTGGGTCGCCACGACGGCCGTGACGCCCTCGGCCCGGACGACGTCGCGGAGCATGGTCATGATCGTCCGCCCCGTCTCGGAGTCGAGCTGGCCCGTGGGCTCGTCGGCCAGCAGGAGGCGCGGCCGGTTGGCCAGCGCCCGCGCGATGGCGACGCGCTGCTGCTCCCCGCCCGACAGCTAGTGGGGGCGATGCCGCGCCCGATGGCCGAGGCCGACCAGCTCGAGCAATTCAGCCACGCGCCGGTCGCGCTCCGCGGCATCGGCGCGGACGAGCCGCAACGGCACCTCGACATTCTCGGCCGCGGAGAGGATGGGCACGAGGCCGAAGGCCTGGAAGACGTATGCGACCGTGCGGCGGCGCAACTCCACGAGGTCGCCCTCGCGCAGCGCGGAGACCTCGACGCCATCGACACTGACCGTGCCCGCGTCGGGCCGGTCCAGCCCCCCGAGCAGGTTGAGGAGCGTCGTCTTGCCGCTGCCCGAGCGGCCCCGGACGGCCAGCATCTCGCCCCGGCGGATGTCCAGGTCCACGCCCCGCAGCGCGTGGACGGTCACGTCACCGACCGGGAAGTCGCGCACGAGGCCGACGGCCCGAACCATCACGTCGGCTGCGGCGCCGGCGTAGACGGGGGAGGGCGGCTGCGGAGCGGTCATCGGCCGGGCTCTTGGGGTCGCGCCTGGGGTCGGACGGGTGGCCGCGCCGGGGCCCCGCCGGGAGCCGCCACGTCGTCGCTCTTCTGGGTGAGATACGGCCACACGGCGACGTGGTCCTCCTCGAGGCGCAGGCGCACCCGGTCGGCCAGCTCGAGGGCCTCGATGTGCGCCCTGGGCAGCTGCAGGCGTCCGGCCCGGTCGAGGACGGCGAACTCCTCGGCGATGACGTGATGCTCGCCCTCGTGCGACAGCTCGGTCCGGCGGAGGGTCACGCTGCTCGTCCGCCCGTCCCGGATGGCCACGGTCCGGGCGACCTGCTGGGTCACCAGGGCGTCGTGGGTGACGACGACGACGGTCGTGCCGAGTTCCTGGTTGGCCGTGCGCAGGACCGCGAAGATCTCGGCCGACGTGGCGCTATCCAGCTCGCCGGTCGGCTCGTCGCCGAGCAGCACCGCCGGCTCGTTGGCGAGGGCGACGGCGATGGCGACCCGCTGCTGCTCCCCACCCGAGAGATGGAGCGGCCGATGGGCGGCGCGATCCTCGAGGCCGACCAGCTCGAGCAGCCCGAGCGCCCGCGCGCGCCGTCCCTCGCGGCCGTCGAGGATCATCGGCAGCTCGACGTTCTCGACCGCCGACAGGTAGGGCAGCAGGTTGCGGGCGGTCTGCTGCCAGACCATGCCCACGACACGGCGCCGGTAGCGGGTCCGTTCGCGCCGGCCGAGGCGGGTCAGGTCGTTGCCGGCCACGATGGCCCGCCCCGCCGTGGGCACGTCGAGGCCGCCCAGGATGTTGAGCAGCGTCGACTTGCCGCTGCCCGAGGCGCCGACGATGGCGATCATCTCGCCGGGGTCGACGAGCAGGTCCAGGCCCTGGAGCGCGACCGCCTCGAGGTCGGCGATCTTGAAGACGCGCAGCAGGTTGTCGCAGACGATGACCGCGCCCTGGCCGTAGCTCGTCCCCTGGGTCATGGCGTGCCTCCTCGGATCGTCGTGGCCGGGTCAGTATCGCTCTGCGCCCGGATCCCCAGCGCCCAGCCCACGACCACCGTGCCGACGATGGCCGCCAGGAGGAGCAGGAGATGGACCGGATCCACGGTCAGGGGGACGGCGACGGGCACCCCGATGACGGCCTGCAGCCCCAAGCCTGGTAACAGGAAGGCGAAGAGCCCGAGCCCCAGCCCGACCCCGCCCGCATAGGCGACGACGGCCGACGGGCCGTGTTCGACGAAGATGAGCCAGGCCGCTTGGCGCCGGGTGAGCCCGAAGATGCGCAGGTGGGCCATCTCGATGCGCCCGGCCGCACCGGCCAGGGCGAGGGCGGCCGCGACCGCCAGGGCCGCGAAGGCGACGGCGGCGATGGCCGCCGCGGCGACTCCGGCCCGGACGGCGCCGATGACCGGTGACGAGCGCAGGTCATCCGCCGCGCTGGCCTGGCTCTCGAGGGTCAGGCCCGGGCCAAGCGCAGCGACCGCTGCACGCAGCCGGGAGTCGGCCGCCGGCGGGGCGTGCAGGAAGGCGATGGCCGTCCGTCGGGCGGCTTCGGGATCGATCGCCGCGAGGGTCTGGCGCGACAGGACCACGAAGCTCGTGCCCGCCGCGATGCCCGGGAAGCTCGGCGCGACGCCGGCGACCCGGACCGGCGCCGAGTTGCCGAAGATCGTCACGTTGAAGCCATCGCCGACGCCGACACCCAGGTCGGGCGAGACGACCACGGGCAGCGGGTCGGTGTAGTGGCCGGTCGGGGGACCGGCGGGCGGCAGCATGAGCATCGCGGCGGGCAGGCCCGGATCGGCGCCCGTGCCCTGGACGACCGTCGCGTAGGCGGCGGCATCGAGGAGGAGGAGGGAGCTCCGGCCGCGGCTCGTGACCACCGGCTGGAAGGACGCCTGGGCGGCCGCCTCGACCCCGGGCAACGTCGATGGGTCGAAGTCGGTCGGGAACGCCGGCGCCGTCGTCGTCAGCCGGTACGGCGCCCCGACCTCCTGCCATGCGGCGAGGTCGGCGCCGCGGTCAAGGTGGGCGAGGGTGGCCGACGCGAAGGCCCCGATCGTGGCGGTCGCGACGAGGATGAGCAGGACCGGGGCGGTTGCCCGGCCGCGGGTCGCGCGGCGGACGGCCAGGACGGGCACGAGGTCGCGCCGTCGGGCCGCGAGGGCGCTCAGCAGACGTGTCGGCAGGGGATAGAGGCGCATGGCCACGATCCCCGCCGCGACACCGACCAGGGCCGGCACGGCGGCGATGATGGGGTCGGCGCCGGCCAGCTGCCCGGACGTGCCGCTGCCGCTCACGCTGCGCTCGCGGAGCAGGAACGCGCCGGCGATCGCGACGGCCACGACGACGGCCTCGATCACCAGCCGCCGGGGATCGAAGCGGACCACCCGGCGAACGGCGGCACTGGGCTCGATTACGCCGCCGGCGGGCGACCCGACGACGACGGCCACCAGCACGGCCGAGGCGACGACGGCCACGGCGACCGTCGGCAGGAGGGCCAGGATGGGTGACGCGCTGGGCACGACCGCGACCGCCAGGGCCGCCGCGAGGGCCACGACGGGCACGGTCAGGAGCACTCCTTCGGCTGCGCTCGCCGTCAGGAGCTGGGCCCGAGCCGCGCCGCGCGCGCGCAGGAGCCAGGCCACCCGGCGCCGCCCGGCGGAGGCGAGGACGCCAACCACGAGGAGGGTCGCGGCGGCCAGCAGGGCGGTGCCCAGCCAAGCTACCGCGAGGATGGCGTCGACCGAGCGCCAGCGCTCCTGATGGGCCGCGAGGAGACGCAGGAGGCCGCTCCGCAGCGTGGTGTCGGAGAACACCTTCGAGATCCCCGTCCGGGGCGGGCTGCTCTCCATCTGGCGCAGATCGACCACGGCGGCGTCGAGGTCGGTGGCCTCGAGCCGGTCCGCATCGACATAGAAGCGCCACTGGTACTTGAGGGCGAGCCCGACGTCCCGCGTGTTGGCCACCAGGGTCGTGTACACCGCCGGCGACAGGATGGCCGAGGTCTCGATGATCTGGAGATCGTTGCCGACGCGCTGGAAGCCGCCCACCGTGGCGTCGTCGATCCAGAACGGATCGGCCGGATCGACGACCGAGAACGTGCCCACGACCTTGATCGCCGCCGCGGCCGTGCGCCCGCCGTTCAGGGCATCGAGGTGCGACAGGACGAGGGTCAACGTCGAGCCCACACCCACGCCGGCCTCCGCGGCCGCCGTCGCGGGCAGGATGGCTTCGTAGACCACCGCATGGGAGCCGGGCGGCGCCTCCGGACGGGGGTCTTCGGCGACCGTCACCGTGCCCGTGGGCATCCGCCCCGCGGTCAGCTTCAGCCGGTCCTCGATGCCCTCCTGGATGCGCAGGCTGAGCACGGTCGGGGCGCCGGCCCCGGTCGCCACCTCCCAGAGGCTCGTGTCCAGGACGAAGTGTCGATCGGCGATGAGCGCGCCGACGGTCGCCGGCAGGCGGGCCTCGAGGCCGGCCTGGGCGGCGTGGACGGCCGCCAGATCGTCCAGGGCGAGGGTGTCCTTGATCACGGCTGCCGATCCGCGGGTCGTCTCGATGACGTTGAGGTTGCGTTCGGCCGGTCCTGCCGCGGCCAGCTCGACGTGCAGGCCGTCAGTCGCGAGATGATCGGCCAGCCGGGGCGCGATGGCGAAGCAGAGTGCGGTCACGAAGACGAGCAGGGCGAAGCCGGCGGCCGCGGCCCGTTCGGCGGGCAGGCGGCGGAGCGAGACGGCGATGGCGCCCATCTCAGATCTCCTGCGCCCGCAGCACGTCGGCGATGGGCTGTGACGCCACGGCCCGACTGGCGGCGACGACCGTGACCACGAGGACCACCGCCGCGAGCCCGCCCAGCGCCGCGAGCAGCTCCCAGGGCACGAGGATCACCGGGCTGGGAACGACCGGCAGGCCCGCCCGGTCGAGGATGGCGAAGGGCAGCACGAGGCCGGCGATGAGCCAGCCCAGACCGACCCCCGCGACGAGGCCGATGACCAGCAGGTAGGCCTGGTCCATCGCCAGCCAGGCCAGGACCTGGCGCCGTGACAGGCCGAGGGCGCGCAGCAGGGCCACCGCCCCGACCTGTTCACGACCCGCCACGACGGCGGTGACCAAGAAGCCGACCGCGGCGAAGACGGCCGCAGCTAGCGAGCCGAGGGCGAGGGCCCCGACCAGGCCGAGGGCCACGGGGTCGCTCTCCAGGGACCGCGTCAACTCGGCCCGCGACACGATCTGCTGGGCGGAGAAGGGGGCCGCGCGGAGGGTCGCCGTGACCTGGTCTTCCGCGCCACCGTCGAGGCGCAGCCACCATTCGCGTGGCGGCACCGTGGCCTGGCCGAGGAGCTGGCGGGTCGCGTCGAGCGTGGCCGCGTCGACGATGACGAACGGCTTCTGGGCATCGAGCGACGGGAAGGCGTCGACGCTGCCGATGATGTGGGCGCTGACCTTCTGGAAGTGGAGGTCCATCTGCAGCGTGTCGCCGACCTTGACGCCGGCGGCCGCCAGGAAGCGGGTGCTGGCGATCGCGGCGATCGTCGGGGCCTCGGCCGGGGGCGGTGCCCAGGTGAAACTCGGGACCTCGTCGAAGAACCCGAACAACGGGCGCTCCTGGTCGAAGCCGATGCTCGGACCGTTCAGCGAGCCGGGCGGGCTGCCCCGTGGCTCGCTGAACGACCAATCCGTGAGACCGGCGACATCGGCCGCGGCCACCCAATCGTTGCCGGCGGCACTTGGGCTGGTGTCGATCCGGCGGAGGGTCACGTCGCCGACCGCGAGGCCGGGCGGCTGGAGGTCGATCTCGATGCTCAAGAGCCGGACCGGGTAGTGGGCCGCACTCGGCGGCAGGCCGGCTCCCGCGACCAGCGGGAACTCGACCCGCTGTGCTTGGCCTTGGAAGAGCGCCGGGGCCTCGGACAGGATGACGACCGAGCCATCGCCGAACTGGACGGTGGGGATGACCTGGATCCCCGGCCACGGCTCGCGGAAGGCTGGATCCCCCGGGAAGGCCCCCAAGCTGGCATCGAGAACGACGCCGATCCGCTGAGGCCGCCCGGGTAGCTCGAGGCCACTCGTGAGCACCGGCCGTTGGGCGGCGAGTGCCTGCAGGCCCGCCGCGGTGTCCCCGCCGGTCTGGTCGGCGGGCGCGGCGATCATGGGCGCGACGGCCTCCGCTTCCACTGCCACCAGGTCGGCCGAGCGCAGGACCCGCCCGACATCGACCTGGTCGTGCTCCACCTGGCCGACGGCAGCGACGCCGCTGATCGCCCGAAGGGAGGCCTCGCGCGTGGTCGTGTCCGTGGTCGAGTCGGAGCCCAGGACCACCCGCAGGTCGGCGCCGGCCTGGTACTGCGCCTGGTCGGCCTGCGAGCGGCTCCAGGTCGCCGAATAGGCGGCCGCGAAGGTGCCCAGCGCGCCGGCGAGGACGATGAGCAGGGCGGCCCGGGTGTAGCGCAGCGGGCGCCGGGCGAGCTGGCGGGCGCCGAGGGCGAGCACGAGCCCGGGCCGCCGCCGCAGGAGCCACTCGGCGATGGCGCTGAGGCGGGGCAGGTAGCGCACGACGAGTACGGCGCCCGCCGCCATGCCGATCGCCGGGGCGGCCACGAGCAGGGGGTCCACGCCCAGGTCGCCGCCCGTGGTCCGGGTCAGCGGCGCGCCATACGTCCGCAGCTGGATCAAGCCGACGGCGGCGAGGACGAGGAGCACGACATCGAGGCCAAGGCGCTGGGCGGCGGTGGCGGCCAGCGGCCGGCCCAGCGCCGCACGGACGCGGGCCAGGTCGAGGTCGGCCACGAGGGCGGGTACGGCCAGGGCGAGGATGCAGGCGAGGCCGGCCAGGATCGCCGCGACGACCGTGGCCCAGCTGATGGCCACCGCAGCGATGATGCCCGACTCGCCCACGGCGCCCCAGCGGCCGAGGAGGTCGACCAGCGCGACCGCCACGAACGGGGCCGCGACGACCGCGGGCACGGCCAGCAGGGTCGCTTCTCCGAAGGCCAGGGCGGCAACCTGGACCGTCGACGCGCCGCGCGCGCGGAGGAGCCCGACCTCGGTCCGCCGCCGTTCGACGAGCAGCCCGCCGACGAGGAGCAGCGCGTACCCGGCCAGGATCCCGAACTGGAGCGTCATGACGACGACGCCGCTGCGGCTGACGAGGCCGGCCCGGTCGATCGTGCCCAGCACGTCCCCGATCGAGGTGCTGACCGTGACGAACCGGCTCGGCGGCAGGATCCGGGCCACGTTCCCCGGCAGCCCGGCGATGCCGGCCCGGATCGCGGCCAGGCCGTCGACACGCAGCCGGTCGACGTGGGGCAGGGCCCGCCAGATGAGCTGGAGCTGGCCGCTCGGTGGGCCGGCCAGGAGGTCTTCCGGGGCGACCATGACCGGCCCCCGGATGAGCGTCGAGCCGTTGTCCTCGACCCCACTGAGGTCCAGCCCGTCGCCCAGCCAGAAGGGGTCGGCAGCGAGGGGCCGCCAGGTGCCCACGATCTCGACGCTGGCCACGACGGCGTTCGGATCGGCGCCCGCGACCGAGGCATCCGCGAAGGTGAGACGAGCGCCGATCCCGACGCCGAGCGCCTTGGCCGCGCCCTCCGAGACGACCGCCTCGAAGGGCTGGTGGCCGGGCTCCGGCCAGTGCCCCGTGACCAGCGTGGCATGGTCGGCCAGCCCGTCGTAGCCGCCCAGGACCACGAGCCTGCGCGCGGCGGGCTCGCTCGAGGAGCCGATGGGCAGGAGGGCCGGCGAGCGGGCCGTCAGGGAGACGTCGGCGCCGGCCTCCCCGAATGCGCCGTCGAGCGCGGTCCGCATCTGCGGGCCGAGGCTGACCGCCTCGGCCCTCGAGCCCGTGGTGCGCACGATGACGCCCCGGTCCGGCGCGGCCGCCTCGTTCAGCGCCCGGCGCAGGCCGCCGACCTCGACGGTGTCCGAGTAGAGCGACGCCGCGGCGACGAGCGAGGTCGCGCTCACGACGAGGAGCCAGACCGCGAGCAGGAACGACCAGTCGTTGCGGACGCGTCCGACGACGGGACGCCAGAGCCGGAGCCAACCGTACAACCGGCGCCCTCCTGGGTCGGGGATGGTCCGGACCTTACCATCCCATACCATGCGCGGCGACATGTTCGACCAATACGGTGAGTTCAAGCGCCAGCTGCCCGACCGCGACCCCTCGGAGACTCGCGACTGGGTCGAATCGCTCGACTCGATCGTCGAGACGGCGGGCAAGGATCGGGCCCAGTTCATCCTCTACAAGCTGCTCAAACGGGCGCGCCAGCTCCAGATCGGCCTGCCCCCGCTGACCCAGACGCGCTACATCAACACGATCAGCCCGGAGCAGGAGCCGCCCTTCCCCGGCGACGAGGCGATGGAGTTGCGCATCCGGCGCATGGTTCGTTGGAACGCCGTGGCCATGGTCCTGCGGGCCAACAACCTGTCACCCGGCATCGGCGGCCACCTGGCCACCTACCAGTCAGCGGCCTCTCTGTATGAGGTCGGCTTCAACCACTTCTTCCGGGGCAAGGACGCCGCTGGCCTGGGCGACCAGATCTTCTACCAGGGCCATGCCGCCCCGGGCATCTACGCCCGGGCCTTCCTCGAAGGGCGGCTGAGCGAGGGCCAGCTCGACCACTTCCGGCGCGAGGCGGTCGGTGGCCAGGGCCTGAGCAGTTATCCCCACCCCCGCCTGATGCCCGACTTCTGGGAATTCCCCACGGTCTCGATGGGCCTCGGCCCGCTGGCCGCCATCTACCAGGCCCGTTTCAACCGCTACCTGCAGGCGCGCGGCATCAAGGACACCTCGGCCAATCGGGTGTGGGCCTTCCTGGGCGACGGCGAGACAGATGAGCCCGAAGCGCTCGGCGCCCTCCACGTGGCCGCCGACGAGGGCCTCGACAACCTCGTCTTCGTGGTCAACTGCAACCTCCAGCGCCTCGACGGCCCGGTCCGGGGCAACGGCAAGATCATCCAGGAGCTGGAGGCCGTCCTGCGCGGCTCGGGCTGGAACGTCATCAAGGTCATCTGGGGCCGCGAATGGGATCCGCTCCTGGCCGCCGACGTCGACGGCGTGCTCGTCCACCGCATGGGCGAGGCCCTCGACGGCGACTACCAGAAGTACTCGGTCGAGAGCGGGGCCTACATCCGCGAGCACTTCTTCGGGACGGACTCGCGCCTGCTCGAGATCGCCAAGGACCTCTCCGACGACGACCTGACCCACCTGCGCCGGGGTGGCCACGACTACCGCAAGGTCTACGCCGCCTACGCCGCGGCGATCGCCCACCGGGGCAGCCCGACGGCCATCCTGGCCAAGACGGTCAAGGGCTGGACCCTCGGTCCGGGGGTCGAGGCCCGTAACGTCACCCACCAGGCCAAGAAGCTCTCCGAGGCCGAGCTGAAGGTCTTCCGTGATCGCCTGGAGCTGCCCATCCCCGACGCCAAGCTCAAGGAGGCGCCCTTCTACCACCCCGGCCCGAACGCCCCGGAGATCGAGTACCTGCGCGGGCGGCGTGCGGCGCTGGGCGGGCCGCTGCCCCGCCGGGTGGTCGTGGCCAAGACCTTCGCGCTGCCGGGCGAGGCCGTCTACGCTGAGTTCATGGCCGGCTCGGGCAGCCAGGAGGCCTCGACGACGATGGCCTTCGCCAAGCTGCTGCGGACGCTCATGCGCGATCCGGTGATCGGCCGGCGCGTCGTGCCCATCGTGCCCGACGAGGCGCGCACCTTCGGCATGGACCCGCTCTTCAAGGAGGCCGGCATCTACGCCGCCCGGGGCCAGCTCTACGACCCGGTCGACTCACAGCTCATCCTCAGCTACCGAGAGGCGAAGGATGGCCAGGTCCTCGAGGAGGGCATCACCGAGGCCGGCTCGACGGCCTCGTTCCAGGCGGCCGGGACGAGCTACGCGACCCACGCCGAACCGATGGTGCCGTTCTACATCTTCTACTCGATGTTCGGCTTCCAGCGCACCGGCGACGAGCTGTGGGCCTTCGGCGACGCCCGGGGCCGCGGCTTCCTCCTGGGCGCCACGGCAGGGCGCACGACGCTGAACGGGGAGGGCCTCCAGCACGAGGATGGCCAGAGTCTTCTGCTGGCCTCGGCGTACCCGAGCTGCCGTGTCTACGACCCGGCCTTCGCCTTCGAGACCGCGATCGTCATCCGGGACGGCCTGCGCCGGATGCTCGACGAGGGCGAGGACGTCTTCTACTACCTGACCCTCTACAACGAGAACTACGCCATGCCGCCGCGGCCCGACGGCCTCGCCGACGACGACGTCGTGCGCGGCCTCTACCGCTTCCGGGCGGCTCCCGAGGTCGCCGCCGGACGGCCCAAGCCGCTGCGCGCGACGCTGCTCGGCAGCGGCTCGATCATGCAACAGGTGCTCCGCGCCCAGGCCATCCTGGCCGAGCGCTTCGGCGTCGCCGCCGAGGTCTGGAGCGCCCCCTCGTACGAGCGACTGCGGGCCGACGCCCTGGCCGTGGAGCGCTGGAACCGGCTCCATCCCGGCGAGAAGCCCAGGGTGCCCTTCATCGCCGAGGCGTTGGCGGGCGCCGCGGACGGCCCGATCGTGGCCGCCAGCGACTTCATGAAGGCCGTGCCCGACCAGGTCGCGCGCTGGATCCCGGGTGGCCACTGGGTGTCGCTCGGCACCGACGGCTTCGGACGGAGCGACACCCGCGAGGCCCTGCGCCGCCTCTTCGGCGTGGATGCCGAGCACATCGCCGCGGCGGTCATGGGCGAGCTCGCGGCGACGGGCACGATCACGCCCGCGGCCGCCGCCGCGGCCGCCGCCGAGCTGGGCATCGATCCGGACGTCCCCGACCCGCTCCAGACGTAGCCGGCCGTGCTCCGGCTCACGCTCGCCGTCGGCCTGACGCAGGTCGGCTTCCACCTCTTCGTCGCCTCCCTGCCGCTCGCCCTCGTGGCGGCGGGTCGGCCGGACGCCGCGACGCCCATCACGGCGCCGATCGCGGCGTTGACCCAGGTGGTCGCGGCGTTCGTCGCCGGCGGGCTCATCGACCGGTTCGGCGGTCGCCTGGTCATGCTCGGCGGGGCGGGCGCGTTCCTCCTCGCCAGCGCGCTGCTGGCGACGGGCCTCGCCGCGGCCGACGGGGCGATCGCCCCGCTCGTGGCCGCCCGCATCCTGCAGGGCATCGGCCTCGCGGCGTGCATGCCCGCCGCGTTGAGCCTCGTCCCCGGCCTCGTCCCGGTCTCGCGCCTCGCCCCGGCCCTGGCCGTCGTCGGGGTGGCCGGCAACATCTCGCTGGCCCTCTCGCCGCCGTTCTCGCTGGCCGTCCTGGCGGCCTCGTCGCTGCAGGTCGTGGCGGCCATCGCCCTGGCCGGCGTGGCCGTGGGGGCGGTCCTCGTCTGGCCCCTCGAGCGAGCCGACCGGGCGGCCCGCGCGGCGGGCCCGCGCGGCCTGCACACGTTCCATCCGGCGTGGCGATCCGCCTGGACCGCGCCGCTGGCGATCTCGGCCCTCTTCGTCGCTCATTGGGGCGTCGTGACCGGCTACCTGCCCCAGCGGGCGGAGGCCGGCGGCGCGGACGTCGGCCTCTTCTTCACGGCCGACGCCGTCGGCGTCCTGCTGGCCCGGGTGCCCGCCGGGATGCTCGTCGACCGGCTTGGGTCGCGCTCGCTCATCCTGTCCGGCCTGGCCATCACACTCGGGGCCCTGTTCGTCCTCCTGCTGCCCCCGACGACCCCGTTGCTGATCCTCGCCGGCACGGGCACGGGCGTCGGCGCGGCGCTCATCCTGCCGCCCGTCACCTTCGAGCTTTCCCGCCGCTCGTCCGACCATGACCGTGGCGCCGCCGTCGCCCACAAAGCGGTGGCGGTGGCGCACGGCGGCGCCCGCGGCCGCATCGGGGGGGGCCCC
>JBIOIE010000020.1:0-14869 GCA_044449605.1 Candidatus Limnocylindrales bacterium
CCTGGACGACGGCCGTGACCGCGGTGGCCGCTCGCCGCCACCTGCCCCTGTTGGTGGCCGGCGCTGACAACGTGCCCATCCCCATCCGCGTCGACCGCCCTTCCGAGGTCGGGGCCGACCGCCTGGTCAACGCCTTCGCGGCCGGCCGCCTCTACGGCGCGCCGGCGATCGTCGTCGACCTGGGCACGGCCACGACCCTCGACGTTGTCGCGGCCGACGGAGCCTATCTCGGCGGGGCCATCGCCCCGGGCCTCGAGTTGGGCCTCGAGGCGCTCGCGGCCCGGACGGCCAAGCTGCCCCGCATCGAGCTGCGCCGGCCCGATCGGGTCATCGGCAAGGACACGATCTCGGCGATGCAGGCCGGAACGGTCATCGGCTACCTGGGCCTGCTGGCCGAGCTGATCCGGCGGACCCGGGCAGAGCTGGCCGCGGCCGGCGAGGGCGACGACGTCCCGGTCATCCTGACGGGCGGCCTGGCCCGGGCCTCGTGGCTCGAGGACCTCGTGCCGCGCGACGCGATCGATGCCGACCTGACCCTGCGCGGACTGGTGCTGCTGCACGCGACGGTCGCCGCGATGTCCGAGGTCGGGGCGCGATGAGCGAGCGGCCGCTGGAGGGCCGGCTCATCGTCCTCGGGGTAAGCGGGTCGATCGCGGCCTACAAGGCGGCCGAGCTGGCCCGCGCCCTCATCGCCGCGGGCGCGGAGGTGCAGGCCGCGATGACCCACTCGGCGGCCCAGTTCCTCGGCCCGCTGACCCTCGAAACGCTCACCCGCCGGCGCGTCCAGCTCGACCCGCTCGAGCTGCTCGACGACTCGCGCATCGGCCACATCGTGGCCGCCGACACGGCCGACGCCATCCTCGTCGCGCCGGCCACCGCCCGCTGGATGGCGGCGATGGCCAACGGCCTGGCCGACGACGTCGTCACCGCCATCTGCCTGGCGACGACCGCGCCGGTCGTGGTCGCGCCGGCCATGGACGGCGACATGTGGCAGCACCCGGCCAGCCAGGCCAACGCGCAGAAGCTGCGGGCCTTCGGCTACACCATCGTCGAGCCCGAGACGGGACCCCTCGCCTCCGGTGCGGTCGGCCGTGGACGGCTGGCCGAGACCGGCCGCATCGTCGCCGCCGTCGAGGCCGCGCTCGCCGGCCGGCCCGTCCGGGCGCCCGATCCGAGCCTGCGGCCGCCGCTGGCGCCCGAACGGCGGGGCGCCGACCTCGAGGGCCGGCGCATCCTCGTCAGCGCTGGCGGCACCAGCGAGCCGATCGATCCGGTCCGCTTCATCGGCAACCGCTCGTCGGGCCGGATGGGCGCGGCCATCGCCGAGGCGGCGCTGGACCGCGGCGCCGAGGTCGTCCTCGTGGCGGGCGCCGTCAGCGTGCCCCTGCCCGACCGGGCCGCGGTGAGGCGGGTCGAGACGGCCGCCCAGATGCGCGTTGCGGTGCTCGATGCCCTGCCCGACGCCGACGCGCTGGTGATGGCCGCGGCGGTGGCCGACTTCCGGCCGCGCGAGGCGTCGGCGACGAAGTTCGCCCGGGCCGGGGACCTGACCCTCGAACTCGTACCGACCGAGGACATCCTGGCCGAGGCGGCCGAGATAGCCCACAGGCGCCTCCGCCCGCGGCCGGTCCTCGTCGGCTTCGCGGCCGAGACGGGCTCGCTCGAGCGGGCGCCCGCCAAGGCCGCCCGCAAGCGGGTCGACCTGCTCGTCGCCAACGACGTGGCCGAGCCCGGATCGGGCTTCGGCGTCGAGACGAATCGGGTCACGCTGATCGCCCCGGGGTCCGCGCCGGACCCCTGGCCCAGCCTGACCAAGCGCGAGGTGGCGGACCGTCTGCTCGACCGGATCGCGGCCCTGCTGGACGCGCGCGACGTGGCGGGGCAGACTGGTGGCCCCGAGCGAGCCATGGAGGAGAACCGGGCATGAGCGCCAGCGAGGCACCGCGCCGCCTCAACGTCAGCGATATCGCCAAGCTCTACGCCGACGGGCAGCGCATCCCGATGCTCACCGCTTACGACTACCCGACGGCCCGCATCCTCGACGAGGCCGGCATCCCCATGCTCCTGGTGGGCGACTCGCTGGCCCAGGTCATCCTCGGCTACGAGACCACCGTGCGCGTCTCGATGGCCGAGATGCTCCACCACGTCAAATCAGTCGTCCGGGGGAGCCGGCGCGCCCTCGTCATCGCCGACATGCCCTTCCTGACCTACGGCCTGAGGCCCGAGGAGTCGGTCGCCAACGCCGGCACGTTCCTGCGCGAGGGCGGCGCCCAGGCGGTCAAGGTCGAGGGCGGCACTCGCAGCGCCCGCACGATCGAGGCGATGACTCGCGCCGGCATCGCGGTCATGGCCCACATCGGCCTGACCCCCCAGGCCATCAACCAGATCGGCAAGGTCCGCGTCCAGGGCAAGACCCGCGACGCGGCGCGGTCGCTGCTGGCCGACGCGCTGGCGGTCCAGGAGGCCGGCGCGTTCGCGGTGGTCCTCGAGCTGGTGCCCGAACAGCTGGCCGCGGCGATCACCGAGCGGCTGCGCATCCCGACCATCGGCATCGGCGCCGGGGCGGGCTGCTCGGGCCAGGTCCAGCTCATCACGGACGTGCTCGGCCTGAGCGTCGACTACATCCCCCGTCACGCACGCCTCTACGCCAACCTGCACGAGACCATCGACGGCGCCGTGCGCGCGTGGGCGGCCGACGTGATCGCCGGCACCTTCCCCGGTCCGGCCGAGACCGTGCGCATGGACGACGCGGTGCTGGCCGAGGCGCTCGGCCGCGGCGAGGACGATCGCGCCGCGTTCACGCCCCTTGGTGGCATCCCCCTCGACCGCGACCTCTAGAGGCGTGACGCGGGTCCTGCGCACCCGCGCCGAGCTGCGCGAGGCGCTGGCGACGGCGCCCCGCCCGGTCGGCCTGGTGCCGACGATGGGCTGGCTGCATGACGGCCATCGCTCCCTGATGCGTCGAGCGCGCGCGGAGGCCGCCACCGTCGTCGTCACGATCTTCGTCAACCCCCGCCAGTTCGACGTAGCCGAAGACCTCGCCCGCTACCCGCGCAACGAGGCCAGCGACCTGGCCATCTGCGCCGGCGAGGGGGTCGACATCGTCTGGGCGCCGCCCGTCGAGGAGGTCTACCCGCCCGGCTTCGACACCACCGTGACGGTGGGCGCCCTGGCCCAGCCGCTCGAGGGCGCGGCCCGGCCCGGCCACTTCGAGGGCGTGGCGACCGTGGTCGCCATCCTCTTCGCGCTGGTCGGCGCCGAGCGCGCCTACTTCGGCCAGAAGGACGCCCAACAGGTGCTCGTCCTCCGGCGCATGGCCCGCGACCTGGCCCTGCCGACGGACGTCATTCCCTGCCCGACCGTGCGCGAGGCGGACGGCCTGGCCCTCTCCTCGCGCAACGTCCACCTCTCCCCGTCCGAGCGCGCTGCGGCGCCCGTGCTGCGCCAGGCGCTGCTCGCCGCCCGCGGTCGCTGGGCCGCCAGCGAGCGGTCGGGCGAGGCCCTCCGGGCGGCGATGCGAACGACGCTCGCGGGTGAGCCCCTGGCCGCGGTCGACTACGTCAGCTGCGCCGACCCGGCGACGCTGCAAGAGCTGGCCACCGTCGGGGGTCCGGCGCTGCTCTCCCTCGCGGTGCGCTTCGGGAGCACCCGGCTCATCGACAACGAGCCCCTGGGCGCCTGACGGCGATCAGGCGGGCGGGGGCTGGTTGGGCTCGCTGAAGCGGGCCAAGATGCGCTCGACGTCGAGATGCTCGGCCACGAGGCGCTGGATCTCCTCGATCTTCTCGGTGTCGTCGACGTGGGTCTTGACCAGCAGGTCGTGGACCTCCGAGGCCGCGGCGTAGGTGTCCTCGCCGACGAGGAAGGCGAACAGGTCGGCGTGGCGGATGGCCTCCACGACCCGGACCGAGGGCCGGTAGCCGCCGGTCAGGATGAGACCGGCCAGGCGCCGCCGTCGCCGCGGCCGGCCGCCACCGCCTGCCACGTCGCCATCGCCGCCGCCGGACTCGCCGGTGAGCGCGGCGTCGACCATCGTGCCGATGACGTCCTCGCGGTCTCCCGGCACGATGAGCAGGCTGCCCGGCCCGACCCGCTCGAGGACATGGCCCGGCTGCATCGCCCCGATGTGGACGTGCTCGATGGCCACGCCCAGGTCCGGACCGGGGTGGAGCAGCTCACCGCGCAGCTGGTCCTGGAGCATCGAGAGGGTCGGGTTGGAGAGGAGCGGCCGATAGGGCAGCACGCCCAGCAGCTCGATGCCATGGCGGCGCAAGCCGTCCTCGAGCGTCCTGGCCAGGCTCGGATGGCCGTCGATGTCGACCTTGTTGACGACGGCGCCGGCGACCTCCACCCCGAAGCGGCTGAAGAGGGCGTGGTTGAGGACGATCTCGTCGATCGGCCGGCCGACCCCCGCCTCGCTGACGATGAGCGCCCGTGCCCCGAGCATCCGTGCCACCGCCGCATTCGAGAGGTCGACGACCGAGCCCACTCCGGCATGGCCGGTGCCCTCGACGAGGAGGACGTCGCGGTCCCGCGCCACCCGGGTCCAGGCGTCGCGGATGCGGGCGGGCAGGTCGTCCAGGACCTGGCCCCCGATGTAAGCCTTGGTGAAGCCCCGCGGGATCTGGACCGGGCTCAGGTCGCTCAGCTTGTCGGGCAGGTCGTAGACGCTCTTCATGAGGATGGCGTCTTCGTCGGCCGGCTCGCCGTCGACGAGGGCGTAGCGCTGCCCGACCGGCTTGATGAAGCCCGTGCGCAAGCCACGCCCGATGAGGGCCGCCAGGAGCCCGACCGAGACGGTCGTCTTGCCCCGGTTCATGCCCGTCGCGGCGAGGTAGAGCTGGCGCATGCGGATGGGCCCGGGACGGGGGCTGGGGGCTAGGTCCGCTCGCGGGGCGCCGCGCGCCGCTCGATGACGGCCAGGGCCTCCTTGAGCCGGACCAGGGTCTCGGGATCGACGGTGTCGGCGTCCAGGTGCGGCCCGAGACGCTCGAGCAGGTCGACGATGAGGCCGATGAAGACGCCCGCGTCGGCCAGGAAGAACTGGGGCTCGTTGTTGTAGCGGACCAGGGTCAGCCGGCCCTGCAGCACGCGCCGGTCCTCGACGTGGGCGATCTGGGTCGCGAAGTTGTGGCCCTGGATGCCGTCCGGATTGTTGAGGAAGTTCAGGGCGTTGTCGATGGCCAGCCCGAAGCGCGCTCGCCAGGCCACCAGGCGTTCGTGCAGCTCGCTCGGGATGCGCACCTCGGCGACCTCGTCGAAGACCTCCGGGGCGACCGTCAGCAGGCCGACCAGGGTCGTGCCCGCCCGCGGGCCGAGCATCACCTGCAGCGAGCGCTCCAGGGTGAAGACCTCGGAGTCGAAGCGGGGGCTGGTGATGACGTCGGTGAGGAGGTCTTCGACGTTGTCGAGGATGCCCGATTCGGCCATCGCCGAGGCGAGCGTGAGGATCTCCTCCTTGAACAGGAACTTCTCTTCGTGGTCGAGCATGGGCCGCGATGGTACACCGGGCCTCCGGCCGCCACGCCACCGGCCGGCGGCCAGCCTATCCTTGCGTCGGACCACGTCCGACACGCGTCCGACCACCTCCCGACCGCGTCCCGACGAAGGAGCCGCGATGGCCCGTGACCCCTTGCTCGAGCTCGCCGACCGCCACCTGATCCGCTACATGTCGGAGTTCGCCCCATTCATCGTCGAGCGGGCCAGTGGCAGCTGGGTCTGGGACCGCCAAGGCAAGCGCTACCTCGACTTCACGAGCGGCCAGATCTGCAGCACGATCGGCCACAACCACCCCCGCATCGTCGAGGCCATCAAGGCGTCCTGCGACCGGGTCCTCCACCTCAACAGCTGGATGCTCTCGGAGGAGGTCGTGCGCCTCGCGGCCCGCCTCGCCGGATTGCTGCCCGCGCCGCTCGAGAAGGCGATCATCCTCAACACGGGCTCCGAGGCCAACGAGATCGCCATGCGCATGGCCAAGCTGGCGAGCGGGCGCTTCGAGGTCGTCGGCCTCGACCAGAGCTTCCACGGCCTGACCGCCGGCGCGGCCGCGGTCACCTACTCGGTCGGCCGGCAGGGCTACGGCCCGCAGCTGCCGGGCACGTTCGTCATCCCGGCCCCCTACGCCTATCGCTGCGCGGTCAAGCGCCGGCCGGACGGCGTCGCCGACTGCCCCGCCTGCGACATGGCCTGCCTGGAGCGGGGCTTCGAGCTGTTCGACAGCGAGGCGGCGGGCTCGCTCGCGGCCACCATCGTCGAACCGGTCCTCTCGGCCGGGGGCGTCATCGACCCGCCGCCGGGCTACCTGCGCCGGCTCGCGGAGCTGACCCGCGAGCGGGGCGGCCTGCTCATCGTCGACGAGGCCCAGACCGGCTTCGGCCGGCTGGGCACGATGTTCGGCTTCGAGCAGGACGGCATCGTGCCCGACATCGTGACCGTCTCCAAGACGCTCGGCGGGGGCCTGCCCCTGGCCGCGACGATCGTCAGCCCGGAGCTGGAGGAGCGCATCGTCGAGCGCGGCTTCCTCCACGTCACCAGCCACGTCAGCGATCCCCTGCCGGCGGCGGTCGGCCTGGCGGTCCTCGACGTCATCGTCGAGGAGCGCCTGCCGGAGCGGGCGGCGGCCATGGGGGCACGCTTCAAGGCCGGCCTGCTCGAGTTGGCCGAGCGCTACCCGGTCATCGGCGAGGTCCGCGGCCGCGGCCTGCTCATCGGCGTGGAGTTCGTGACCGACCGCCGGTCGCGCGCGCCGGCCGAGGAGCTGGGCGCCCTGGCCACCGACGCGTGCCTCGCCCGCGGGCTGTCGATCAACCTCGTGCGCCATCTCGGGGCCAACAGCGTCTGGCGCATCGCGCCGCCGCTGACGGTCAGCGAGGAGGAGATCGACCTGGCGCTCTCGATCATCGACGATAGCCTCGCCGCCGTCGGCGGAAGCTCGGGCCGGCCCTTCGCCGGCGCAGCCGCCCCGGCGGCCGGCTAGGGGGTCCTCCCCGCTGGGCGGATCCGCCGCGCCGAGCGGATCCGCGCGGCGGACCTAGCTCGCGCGCTCGACGTAGCGCGCGACGTTGGCAGCGAGGACGCTCAGGGGCACCGCGGCCTGCTCGAGCGCCGCGTCGTGGAAGGCGCGGATGTCGAAGCGCTCGCCGAGCGCCGCCCGGGCCGCCTCGCGCAGGCGGAGGATCTCCAGCTGGCCCATCTTGTAGGCCAGCGCCTGGCCCGGATCGACGATGTAGCGGTCGACCTCGTTGACGATGTTGTTGACGGCCAGGGGACTGTTCTCGGTCATGTAGTCGATGGCCCGCTGGCGGGACCAACCCAGGGCATGGATGCCCGTGTCGACGACCAGCCGGCAGGCCCGCCAGGCATCGAACGAGAGCACGCCCAGCCGGTCCAGGTCCGAGTCGTAGAGCCCCATCTCGTCGGCCAGGCGCTCGCTGTAGAGGCCCCAGCCCTCCTCGAAGGCGGTCACGGCGAGGTGGCGCCGAAACGCCGGCAGGCCCGTCAGCTCCTGGGCGATGGCGATCTGGAGGTGGTGGCCGGGGATCGACTCGTGATACGCGAGGGTCCTGGCCTCGAAGCGCGGTCGCGTCTCAGGCGCATAGGTGTTGACGTAGTACTGGCCAGGCCGCGAGCCGTCCTCGGCGGGCGACCAGTAGTAGGCGATGGTCGAGTCCCGCTCCTCGTGCTGGGCGATGGGGAGCACGACGCAGTCGGCCCTGGGTAAGCGGCCGAACCAGGCCGGGATGGCGGCTCGGGCGCGGGCGAGGCAGGCTTCCGCCTCGGCCACGATCTCCTCGCGCGTCGAGAACCGGAGCGCCGGATCCGTGCGCAGGCGTTCGACGGTGGCCGCCCGGTCGGCGGCGCCGAGGGCCCGCCGCCCCGCCTCCTCGGTGGCGGCGTTGATGCGCGCCACTTCCTGCAGGCCGATCTCGTGGACCTCCGCGGGCGACAGGGCGAGGGTGGTGTGGGCATGGACCAGCTGGCGGTATGCCTCGCCACCGCCCGCCAGGTGGACGATGCCCGCCCGCTCGCCCGGCCGGGCAGCCGGCAGGATCTCCTCCGCGAGCAGGTGCCGGTAGCGGTCGAAGGCGGGCGCCAGGCCCTCCCGGACCGCGGTCAGCGTATCGGCCCGGAAGTCGGCGAGGTCGCCCGCCGGCCAGTCGGGGTGTGGCTCGCGGATGGGATCGAGGATCGCCCAGGTCTCCAGCGGCCGGGCGGCCAGCCCGTCGAGTGCCTGGATCACCCGTTCGACCGGCTCGCGGACGGCGACCCGGCCCTCCCCGAGCGAGCGGCGCAGGTTGGCCATGTGCGCGTCGATGTAGCCGCGCATCGCCCGCCAGCGGCGGACGATCGCCTCGCCCTGCTCCATCGTCACCACCGGCTGGAGCGGCGGCAGGCTCAAGAAGAAGACCTGCGGCCCCGAGAGTGGGTCGACGGTCCAGGCGTCGAGGTCGGCATCGAGCTTGGCCAGGTCCCAGCCGATGGCCTCGACGAGCACGTCCCGGGTCAGCCGATCGGCATCACCGAGCGCCTCGGCCGGCAGGGCCCGGGCGCGCGCCAGGAAGCCGGCCTGCTCGGCCCGGCGCGCCACCTGTGCGGCCGGCGAGGGATCCTCCAGGCGGTCGTCGAAGCGGCGATCGCCGAGGATCGTCGCCTCGACCGGATGGGCCCGGAGGTACGCCTCCCAATAGTCGTCCGCCAGCGCCGACAGATCGTCTGCGGCGCTGGCGGCGCTGGGCGGCGGGGTCAACGAACGGCCGTTACGGAGGGGGCCCGGGCCGGCCGGATCGGTCTACGGGTAGAGACCGCGCAGGGCGGTCGCCGAGGCGACGCGGTCGACGGCCAGGAGGTAGGCACCCACCCGGTTGTTGACCTCGTTGTTGCGGGCCAGCTTGAGCACCTCGCCGAAGGCCTTGACCATGATCTCCTTGAGCTTGGCGTTGACGACCGTCTCGCTCCAGTGATCGCGGTTGAGGTCCTGGACCCACTCGAAGTAGCTGACCGTGACGCCCCCGGCGTTGCACAGGATGTCGGGGATGAGGAAGACACCGGCGTCGTGGAGGATGTCGTCCGCTTCCGGTGTGGTCGGCCCATTGGCCGCCTCGGCCACGATGCGGGCCTTGACCCGGCCGGCGTTGGCGGCCGTGATCTGGTTCTCCAGGGCGGCCGGGATGAGGATGTCGCACTCGACCTCGAGCAGCTCGGCGTTGGAGATCTCGGTCGCGCCGGGGAAGCCGACGACGGTGCCGTGCTCCTTCTTCCAGTTGATGACCTTCTCGACGTCGAGGCCAGCCGGGCGGTGGATCGCCCCGCCCGAGTCGGACACGGCGACGACCTTGGAGCCCTCGGCCACGATGAGCTGGGCGGCGATGGCGCCGGCGTTGCCGAAGCCCTGGACCGCGACGGTGGAGCGGGTCAGGTCGATGCCCAGGTGGCGGGCCGCTTCCACGATGGTGTAGACGGTGCCCCGGGCGGTCGCCTCGTTGCGACCCTCCGAGCCGCCCAGGCTGATGGGCTTGCCGGTGACCACGCCGGGCACGGTGTAGCCGACGTGCATCGAATAGGTGTCCATGATCCAGGCCATCGTCTGGGCGTTGGTGTTGACGTCCGGGGCCGGGATGTCGCGCTCGGGGCCGATGAGCACGCTGATCTCGGTCGCGAAGCGCCGGGTCAGCCGCTCGACCTCGTGGAAGGAGAGCTTCTTGGGATCGATGATCACGCCGCCCTTGCCGCCGCCGAAGGGCAGGTCGACGACCGCGCACTTCCAGGTCATCCACATCGCGAGGGCCTTGACCTCGTCGAGGCTGACGTTCTGGTGGTAGCGGATGCCACCCTTGGCCGGACCGCGGCCGAGGTTGTGCTGGACACGGAAGCCGGTCATGACCTGGGTGCTGCCGTCGTCCATCTTCACCGGGAAGTGGACGGTCAGCTCGCGCCGGGGCTCACGGAGGACCTGGCGAAGGCCGGGGTCGAGGTCGAGCTTGGCCGCAGCCAGGTCGAATTGTTGCTGGGCCACCTTCCAGGCGTTGATCGGGACGGCCAACTGCTCGGTAGTCATCGGGAGCGTGAACCTCCGTAAGGCGGGCGCCGGGCCCCGAGATCAAGGTGGGGCGGGCAGGCTCGCGAGGAGCGAAGCGGCTGCAGTGTACATCCGGCCGGGGGCCGAACGGAGTGCCGCAGACGCCCCGTCATGGCCCAACGAGCCCTGCTTCGCGGGTCCATCAGCCCTTGCGCAGGACGACCGCGCCGTAGGCGCCTGGACCGACGTGCGGCCCGATGGAGGGCCCGATGAGGCGGATGGCCACGTCCTCCCGGTCGAGTCCCGTGACCGTCGCCAGCTCGTCGGCGAAGCCCTCGATATCGGGGGCCATGCCGTGGATGACGACCGCCCGTTCGACGGGTTCCGCGGCCAGCAGGGCGAAGAGCCGCTCCCGGGCCTTGCCCCGCGTCCGGGGCCGATCGACGGTCTCCACCAGGCCGTCGGCGATGGTGATGATCGGCTTGGTCGAGAGGACGCCGCCGATGGCCGCCTTGACGCCGCTGATGCGGCCGCCCCGCCGAAGGTACTCGAGCGTCTCGAGCACGACATAGAAGCGCATGTCCTTGAGGCGGGCCTCGACCGTGGTCGCGATCTCGGCCGCGCCGGCCCCGGCGGCCGCCATCTCGGCGGCCATCAGCACGGGGATCCCGAAGCCGTAGCTGGCGCTCTCGCTGTCGATGACGTGGATCTCCCGCTTGGGCATGCCGTCGCGGGCGACGCGGGCGCTCTTGAGGGTGGCCGAGAGCTTGCCCCCGACCGTCACGCAGACGACCGCCTCGGCGCCCGCATCGAAGGCGCCGTCGTAAGCATGCGTGAACTCGGCCGGACTGCAGGCCGCGGTCCTGGGGAAGGGTGCGCCTGGCGCCAGCATCATCGTCCAGAACTGTTCGGCGCTGATGTCGACCCCGGTCCGATATTCGGTCGGCCCGAAGATCACCAGCAGAGGGGCGACGCCGATGCCGTGCTCGGCCGCCTCGTCGGGCGGGATGTCCGACGCCGAGTCGGTGACGATCGCCACCCGTGGCGCTGCCTTGCCACGATCGGGCGCAACGCTGACCGTCTCGGTGGCCGCGCGCTCGGTCATCGGGCCGCTCAGACCCGCTCGAAGGCCATGGCCACCGAGCCGCCGCCGCCGAGGCAGAGGGTGGCCAGACCGTAGCGTCCTGCGCGCCGGCGCAGCTCGTAGAGGAGCGTGGCGACGATCCGCGCGCCGCTGGCGCCGACGGGATGTCCGAGCGCGATCGCGCCACCGTTGACGTTGACCTTCGACCAGTCGAAGCCCAGTTCCCGGCCGTCGGCCAGCGTCTGGGCCGCGAAGGCCTCGTTGATCTCGATGAGGTCGAAGGCCTCGATGGGCAGGTCGACCTTCTCGAGCAGCCGCCTGACGCCGGTGACGGGAGCCAGGAACAGCCACTTCGGGGCCACTTCGGCCTGGCTGTAGCCGACGATGCGGGCCAGCGGGGCCAGGCCATGGCGCTCGACAGCCCGCTCGCTGGCGACGATCGTCGCGGCCGCCCCGTCGGTGATGCCCGGGGCGTTACCGGCCGTGACCGTGCCCTGGCCGTCGGGCGGGGCATCCTCGCCGGTGGGCAGCGCGAAGACCGGCTTGAGGCGCGCCAGGGCCTCCAGGGAAGTGTCCCGCCGAGGGCCCTCGTCGACCGCGAAGAGCGTCTCCTCGCGGCCATGCTTGACGGGCACCGGCACGATCTCGGCCTCGAAGCGGCCGGCGTCGATGGCCGCGATGGCCCGGCGGTGGCTCTCGAGGGCGAAGGCGTCCTGGTCGATACGCCCGACGTGCTCCTTGATCGCCACGCGCTCCGCGTGGGTGCCCATGTGGCAGTCCTCGACCGCGCACCAGAGGGCGTCCGCGACGGTCGAGTCGACCATCGTGGCGTTGCCCAGCCGGTAGCCGAAGCGGGCCTTGGGCAGGAGGTAGGGGCCAAGGTTCATGTTCTCCATGCCGCCGGCCACGACGACCTCGGCGTCGCCCGCGCGGATCCCCGCCGAGGCCAGCATGATCGCCTTGAGGCCCGAGCCGCAGACCCGGTTGATGGTCGTGGCGCTGGTCGTCTCGGGCAGGCCGGCCTTCAGGGCGGCGACGCGCGCCGGGGCCTGGCCGGCGCCACCCTGCAGGATCATGCCCATGTAGACGTCGTCGACCGCCTCGCCCGGCAGCCCCGAGCGCTCGAGCGCGGCCCGGATGGCGATGCCACCGAGGGTCGTGGCCGGCACGTCGGCCAGGGCGCCGGCGAACTTGCCGATCGGCGTCCGCGCCGCCGAGACGATGTAGGTCCGGCCGTTCGGCCCTGCGCTGGCGTCGCTCATGGCCGCGACTCTACACCCGGCCCAGTCGGCCGTGACCCTCTCCGGCAAGCGCGACGGCCCTTCGACGGCTCGGCCGAAAATCGCGTTGACATCGGGAATCCATGACGGATAATCGATTATCGAGAAGGGAACCCCGCAGCCGAATCGCGCCCCATAGGAGGCGTCTTGTGCCTGAGCCGTACGCCATCGATCTGGACACGGTGCTGAACCGGAAGTACCCCGGCCTCACCCACGTCGATCCCAGGAAGTCCGCGCTGCTCGTGGTCGACATGCAGGGCTACTTCCTGCATCCCGATCAGCCGGCCTACCTGCCGGGCGGCAACGGGGCGCCATCGAGCGAAACGGTCCTGGAGAACGGCGCACGGTGCGTGGACTTGTGCCGCAGCAAGGGCATCCCCGTCATCTGGTCCCGTTGGGGATTGCGCGGCGATGGCTGGGACGTCGGACGCTGGGCGCCGAAGTGGCCCGCCTGGCATGCCGGTACCGCCCAGGGACCGGCGTGGGAGAACCCGGAGGTCGAGATCGCGGCACCACTGAAGCCGCTGCCCGGCGAGCCCGTCTTCGACAAGAGCCGCTACTCGTCGTTCTGGGGTACGCCCCTGCAGACCTTCCTGCAGCACCTGCCGGGCGTCGACACGCTGATCATCATCGGTGTCACGACGAACTTCTGTGTCCGCTACACGGTCGAGGACGCGTTCTCGCTCGATTACCACGTGCTGGTCATCGCCGACTGCACGACCGCGACCAACGACCCCATCCAATACGCCGTCGGCGGCAGCGGTCAGTACATCGCTGCACTCAAGGACTTCCAGATCGGTCTCGGCGATGTGTGGACGCTGGCCGAGCTGGAGAAGGACCTGTCCTCGTAGGGGCCACTTGACCTTCGCGGGGGCGAAAGGAGGGACGGACCGCAGGCTGCCGGATTCGCGTGGTGGGACAGCCACGACTGCTCGCCCCTTCGCCAACCCACAGCATCGTCGCGCCGGGAACCTGACGGTTGCCCACCGATCACCCGGCGTCGAGAGAGGAGAGAGATGCAACCGAACCAGGCGACCCAGGAATACACGGTCGCGGCCGGCCAAGGCGTGGACGAGGTCGGCAAGGTCGAGACGCGAGGCATCGACCAGATCCCGGAGAGCGAGCGGAAGTCGAACCCCCGCAACATGGCCGCGGCGTTCGCCTCCGTGCAGTTCTCGATCGTCATCGTCTTCTTCGGCTGGCTGCTGGTCAGCTTTGGCCTGGGTTTCTGGTCGATCCTGACCGCGGTCACGGTCGGTGTCGCCATCGGCAGCCTGGTCATCGCCGTCATGGCCCTCAGCGGGCCGCTGACCGGAACCAACCAGTCGGTGTCGAGCGGCGCCTACTTCGGCGTCCGCGGCCGATTGATCGGCTCGGCCATCGCCCTGTTCATCGACGTCGTCTTCCTGGCCCTGATCGCCTACACGACAGGCCAGACTCTCGTCGACACGAGCAACATCCTGTTCGGCACGGCGACAGGCACCGTGCAGCTGGTGATCGGCATGATCATCGCCTGCGTTTTGGTCGTGGTCATCGGCTACTTCGGCCACGCGACGCTCGTCGCCAGTTACAAGGCGTGGCTTGTAGTGGGGCTGATCTTCCAGGCGATCTGGGTGATCGTCGCTCTGCCCAATTTCCATCTGGCAGGGGACGGGACCTATGTGCTCGGCGACTTCCTGCCGACATGGCTGCTTGCCGTCACGGTCGCGATCTCGATCCCCATCAGCTACATCACCTGGCCCAATGACTACGGCCGCCGGATGCCCAGGACCACCAATCCGCGGATGCTCGGTGGCTGGGCCTTCGTGGGCATGTTCGCGGGCTGCTGGATCGCGCTCATGCTCGGCGCGTTCATCACCATGACCTTCGCCGACTCGACAGCGGCGTTCGTCGATGGCAGCTTTGCGGCGATCCCCACCTGGTTCGCCATTCCGCTGATGCTGTACGGCTTCCTGGGCAACGCCGTCAATGGCGGCCCAGGCGTATATAACTCGGCGCTGGACCTCCAGGCACTGCTCTTCAGGGCCCGGCGCCAGGTTCTGGTGCTGGTCATCGGCGTCGTCGTCTTCGTCGTCGCCTACGCCGGCACGGTACTTTCGAACGCGTACGACTCGCTCAACGCACTCGTCCTGATCATGATCGTGGTCGTCACTCCGTGGGCGGTCATCACCATGGTCGGCATGTGGCTGCGCAAGGGCCAGGTGTCCGCGGATGACCTCCATACCTTCGCCATCCCGGGTGGACGTGGCCCGTACTGGTTCACGGGCGGCGTCAACTACCGAGCCGTCACGGCACTGGTGGTTGGGGCGATCGTCGGCTGCCTGTTCTCTGAGAACGCGCTCTTCACCGGCCCGCTGGCGTCAGCGGCCGGCGGCGTCGACCTGAGCTTCATCAGCGCCGGCCTTACCGGCGGCATCCTCTATTACCTCTTTGAGAAGATCTTCCCCGAGCACGCGGTTCGGGCCCTCTCCAGCTAGGTCCGGCGGCTCC
>JBIOIE010000021.1:0-14707 GCA_044449605.1 Candidatus Limnocylindrales bacterium
ACCATCGCCTACCTCGGCGCCCAGGTCGCGGCCGGCGTCCAGGCGGTCCAGGTCTTCGACTCCTGGGTCGGGACCCTCAGCCCGTTCGATTACCGCGCGGCGGTCGCGCCGCACGTGGGCCGGCTCTTCGCCGGCCTGGTCGGCTTGGGCGTCCCGAACTTCCACTCCGGGACGGACACGGCGGGCCTTCGGGACGACATGGCCGCCGCCGGCGGCGACGACATCGGCCTCGACCACCGGGTCGACCTCGGCGACGCCTGGGCGACCCTGCCGGGCAGGGCCGTCCAGGGCAACCTCGACCCGGCGCTCCTCCTCGGCCCGTTCGAGGCGGTCGAGGCGCAGGCGCGCTGGATCCTCGGCCGTGCCGGCGGCCGCCCCGGCCACGTCTTCAACCTCGGCCATGGCGTGCTCCCGGAGACGGACCCGGACGACCTCCGGCGCCTGGTCGACCTTGTCCACGGGGTGTCCGGCTCGGCCTGAGGGCAGGCTTGGGGCACCGTCGAGGTCAGAGGGCGGCAGCCGCTCCAGGCGTGTTCCGGGCGACGAAGGCCAGTACGCGGCGCCAGGCGTCGGCCGAGGCATCGGCGAACTCGGCCTGCTTGCGGTCGAAGAACGAGTGCGGCGCGCCGGGTTCGGTGACCACCTCGCGGGCGGCTCCGGCCGCCTGCAAGGCCGCCTCGTAGGCGGCCACGAGGTCGGACGTGATGCCTTGATCGGCTCCGCCGAAGATGGCCAGGACCGGCGCCCGGTTGTCGGCGGCGACGTCGGCCGGAGCGGGGACGCCGCCCCGGGAGGCGCCCACCGGCCAGCCGTAGAAGCCGACGGCGCCGCTGACCCGGAGACCCGGCAGGGTCGGCGTGAGCAGGCTGAGGCGACCGCCGAAGCAGAAGCCGACCGTGAACAGCGCCCGCTCGCCGCCGGCGCGCAGCTGGGCGGCGCCCGCGGCGATGTCGGCCTGAAGCTCGTCCCAGCGCACTTGGGCGATGTAGGGGGCATGGTCGAAGCCCTCGCCGCGCTGGGCGTTCGGGGCCGTGCGCCCGAAGTAGTCGAGGGCGAGGGCGTCGATGCCCGCCTCGGCGAAGCGCAGGGCCAGTTCTTCGTAGTAGGTGTGGAGGCCGCGCACGTCGGGCAGGATCAGCATCGCGGCGGGGGAGGGTCCGGCGCCGGCCTGGGCCGCGAAGGCGGGCACCACGGTGCCGTCCGACGCCGTCAGGGCGAGGTGTTCATGGGCGACGGCGGCGCCGGCCATGGGCGCGATGGGCGGGTGGCTGTCGGTGTCGAAGCACATGGCGTCAGCGTACCGCGGGGGCCCTGATCCCTGCCAGGGCGGTATCGAGGGCGCCGGCCAGGCCGTCCGCGATCGCCACCAGCTGGTCGTCGGAGATCGTGAACGGCGGGCCGATGAGGACCTGGTCGCCGTCCACGCCGTTGGCGTTGCCGGTGCCCGAGTAGTCGAGCAGGCCGCGCTCGCGGGCGGCCGCGAGGATGGTCTCGGTCAGCCGGGCGGCGCGGGGGAACGGGGCCCGGGAGGCCCGATCGGCCACGAACTCGACACCCTGCATGAGGCCCAGGCCCCGGATCTCGCCGACGTTGGGATGGCCGCCCAGGTGGGCCTCGAGCAGCGCCCGCAGCCGCTCGCCCTTCACGGCGCTGGCCTCGACCAGCGACTCGTCCTCGAGGATGCGCAGCACCTCGCGGGCGACCGCGGCCCCTACCGCGTGGTGGCTGTAGGTGAAGCCGTGCACGAACCCGGAGGCCCGGATGGTCTCGAAGACCGGGTCCGCGGCGGCCACGAACCCGAAGGGCCAGTAGCCGCCCGTGGCGCCCTTGGCCGCCACGAGGATGTCCGGACGGACGCCCCAGTGCTCGAGCGCGAACCAGCGGCCGGTCCGCCCGAAGCCGGTCATCACCTCGTCGGCGACCAGAAGGACGCCGTGCCGGCGGCAGACCTCGGCGATGGCCGGCCAGTAGCCCTCCGGCGGGACGGCCGCCGCCAGCGTCGCGCCCACGATGGGCTCGCCCACGAAGGCTGCCACCCTGCCCGGGCCGGCCCGTTCGATGAAGGCCTCCAGCTCCGCGGCCAGCTCGGCGGCCGTGCCAAGGGCCTGGGCGCCAGGCTCGTGCGCCCGGTACGGGTAGGCGGCGCTGACGTGCGCGAAGCGGCCCAGCCAGGCCTCATAGGGCCGGCGCAGGGGCTGGCGGCCGGAGAGGTCGAGCGCGCCGAGGGTGTTGCCGTGGTAGCTGCCCCAGCGGCCGACGACGGTCCAGCGCTCGGGCTCGCCCCGCCCCAGGTGATAGGCACGGGCCATCTTGAGGGCCGTCTCGATGGCCTCCGACCCGCCGCTCACCGGGTAGATGGCCGGGCCGTCCATGGGCAGATGGCGGCCGATCTCGAGCGCGTAGGCCTCGAGCGGCTCGTTGCTAAAGACCGAGCCATGGGCGTAGGCGAGCCGGCCGGCCTGCTCGGCCATGACCCGGGCGACCGACTCCCGGCCGTGGCCGACGTTGACGACGAGCGCACCCCCGGCGGCGTCGAGGTAGGTCCGCCCGTCGGCCGCCTCGATGACCGCGCCGTGCGCGCGCACGGCGATCGGCGGGTCGGCGACCGCGGCGCGGCGGAAGACGCGTCCGTTCATGGGCCCGATCGTAGGGGCTACGGACTCCTCACGTTGGGCCGACCCAGGCCGGTGGTCTGGGCGGATCTGTCAGATACGCATCTGGGTGGTGGAAGTCAGGAGATCGGTGGTCCCGGTCCGCCGTCGCGCCGCGGACCGACAACGATCCGTGCTCGCGGGCGATCTGTCGGCCGATCGAAGGGCCCGATGATGACCATGTTCCTTGCCCAGTACCACCGCCATGCGTGGATGACAGGATCCGGGCCGGCACTGTCGACCGCCGCGCGGCGATCGCCGCATCCCGGCGCGGGTGCTGGGTGAGGGCCGTCAGACCCGGCCGCGGGGGACCGTGTGCCAGTACGTCTTGTTGAAGACGATCTTGCCCAGGTGCCAGAGGCGGTTCGGCTTGGGCGGCTTGGGCGGGTGGTCGTAGTCGAACTGGAGAAGCGTGCCCTTGCCGTCGCCGACCTCGAAGAAGCACATGACCTTGCCCTCGTAGGAGCCGGTCCGGGCGTCCGGGACCCGGCCCTGGACGCGGGCGGCGATCCGCTCGGCGACGACGGGGGCCTCGAAGTGGGCCGTGGAGCCGGCCTTCGAGAGGGGCAGGTCGGTGGCATCGCCGAGGGCGAAGACGTCCGGCCGCCCGCCGACCTCGAGGGTGTGCCGGTCGGTCGGCAGCCAGCCGCCCGGCGCAGGCGCGAGGCGCGCGTCGATGAGCACCTGGGCGCCCTTGTGGGGGGGCACGAGGACGAGCAGGTCGTAGCCCAGCTCCTCGCCCTCCAGGCTGGTGACGACCTTGCGCTGGGGGTCGATGGCCTCGACGTTGAAGAAGGTGTGCAGCTCGATGTGCTTCTCGGCCAGGACCGGGGTGGCCATCTCGCTCACCGACTCGATGGTGAAGGCCCGCCCGATGGGCGAGCAGAAGTGCATCTCGGTCTTGTCGCGCAGGCCCCGCTCGCGCATCTCGGACTCGATGAGGAAGGCCACCTCGAGCGGAGCCGGCGGGCACTTGTAGGGCATCCCGGCGATGCCGATGACGATGCGCCCGCCCGTGAACTCGTCGAGGGCCTGGCGCAGGCGCTGGGCCGCCTCGACCGTATAGAAGTGCTGCGCCTCCTCGTCGAAGTGGGGGATGTCCTCGGGCACGATGCGCGAGCCGGTGGCCAGCACGAGCTCGTCGTAGCCAAGCCAGCGGCCGTCGGCCAGCTCGACCACGCGGGTCTCGGGCACGATGCGCACCACCTGGCCGACCACGAGCGCAACGCGCGTGTCGAGGAGCGAGCGTTCAGGGCGCTGGAGGTTCGCGGCCCGCTCGCCGCCCATGGCGATGTACATGAAGCCGGGCTGGTAGACGTGGTTGCCCTTGTCGTCGACGACCGTGACGGTGGCCGTCCCAGCGTCCACCTCGGCGCGCAGGCGCCGCGCTACCAGGTTGGCGGTGAGGGTGCCGCCCACACCGCCGCCGAGGACGAGGATGCGATGCATGGGGACGCGTCTCCTAGCGCAGCTTCTCGACCACGATCTCGTCGTAGCCGTCGCGGGCCTCGAGGGCGACCAGCTTGTGGCCGGCCTTCTCGACCCACTTGGGGATGTCGATCTTCGAGCCCCGGTCGGAGGACAGGACGGCGATGACGTCGCCCACCTGGCCCTCGCGGATGGCCCGGATGAGCTCCATCAGCGGCCCCGGGCAGAAGCTGCCGCGGGCGTCGACGGTGCGGGTGATGGTCGGGGTGGGGGTCTCGAGCACGGCGCTCACGTCCTTCCTAGATGAACAGCGAGGCGTTGGCCCCGGTCATCATCTCGATGGCCATCGCGGCGCCGGCCGGCTCGCCCATGCCTTCGATGAGGTCCTCGCGGCGGATGCCGAGGAGGTCCATGGTCATCTGGCAGGGCACGAACTCGACGCCCATGGCCTGGGCCGCCTCGAGCAGCTCGCGAGGGCTGGCGACGTGGTGCTTCTTCATGAGCTGGCGCATCATCCAGGGGCCCATGCCCAGGAAGTTCATCTTCGAGAGCCGGACGTGGTCGATGCCCGGGCGCTGCATGAACGCCATCATCTTCTGCATCCAGTTCTCGCCGGTGATGCGGACGCCGTCCTTGACGAAGGGCAGCAGGCCCCAGAAGGTCACGAAGACCTTGCAGGCGACGCCGCTGGCGCCCGCCGTCGAGGAGAGGATGAGCATCGGCAGGACGCGGTCGAACTCGCCGCTCCAGCTGACGATGACGAGTTCCTTGGTCTTGACCTCGGCCTCGGGCTCGAGAGCGGGGAGGGGCTTGGCTTCGGGCTCGAAGACGAGGGGTTCGGCGACGAGGGTCATCTCAGGCCTCACTACTTCTTCTGGAGCAGGAAGCGGTAGGTCCCGGCTTCCTCGGTCATCTCGATGAGTGCGTTGCCGGTCGAACGGGACCAGGCCTGGAAATCGCGCACCGAACCGGCGTCGGTGGCCAGGACCTCGACGATCTGGCCGCTGGCCAGCGTCTTGAAGGCCTGGGCCGTCTTGACGATCGGCATCGGGCAGGCCAGCCCGCGGGCGTCGACGATCTGGTCGACCTTGGTGATGGTCATCGAACGGTCCTTTCCGGCCCTGCGGCCCGGCTAGATGAAGACGACCGGCCCGGCGCCGGCACTGAGGTAGAACGCTGTGACGCCCTCGACGCCATCGACGAGGGGGTCCAGGTCGGCCTGCTCGAGGTGGAGCAGGTCCATCGACAGCGAGCAGGCCTCGATCTCGACGCCGCCCAGCTCCTTGGCCTGGCGGAGGGTGTCGGCCCAGCTGGCCTGGCCGGCGGCCCGGAGCGCGTCGACGGCCTCGCGGCCGGCGCTGCCCGCCTCGGGGGCGAGACCGTGGTCGTTGCCGATCCGGTCGGCCCGGAAGGCCTCGAGGGCCCAGTACTGGAGGAAGACGTTGACCGGGCGGCCGAGGGCGGCCGCGCCGGCGGTAAGGACGGCCGCCGCGTTGAGCTTGTCGTCGGTGCCCGAGAAGAGGACGAGGTTGAGGGGTTCTTCCATGATCGTCACCTGCCGATGGGTTGCGGGGTTGTGATGGGGGCGAGCGAGAGCCCCGCCAGACGGGCCAGGCGGCGGCGGAGCACGCCGCGCATCAGGTCGCAGGCGGCGACGACATCGGGATCGACCAGCCGGTAGCGCATCTCGCGGCCGTCACGCTCGGCCTCGACGATGCCGGCGGCGCGCATGACGGCCAGGTGCTGGGAGACGTTGGGCTGGCTGACGCCCATCTCGGTCGCCAGCCGGCCGACCTCCCGGGGACCGTCGGCCAGGAGATGGATGATCTCCAGCCGGCGCGCATTGGCGAGCGTCCGGCAGGTCTCGGCCTGGAGTTCGTAGAGCTGATCCATGCCTGCAGGATGCGACACATGCGCATGTGCGCATCAGTGCCTGTGGGCCCGCCGGCAGGGGCCGATGGTCATGACCCCGGATGCGACCCGGCCGGGCCGGGCAGGACTCAGGAGCGGTCGCCGTTCCCCGCGGCCCCGACGAGGGGCGGATCGGCAGGCCGGAGAACGGTCGTGCGGGTGCGCTCGGGGACGATGAGCACCGAGCAGGCGGCGTGGTGGACGACGTTGCGGGCCACGCTGCCGAGGACCAGCCGGGCGAGGCCGGTGTGGCCGCGGGTGCCGGTCACGATGAGATCGACGTCGGTATCGCGGGCGGCGGCCACGATCTCGCGGGCGGCATCGCCGGCGCGCACGTCGGTGACCGGCTTGCAGCCGGCCAGCTCGAGGCGGCGGGCGGTGTCGTCGACGAGGCGCTGATGGGCCTCGATGGCGGCATCCTGGCGGTCCCGGAAGGCAGGACCATCGGTCGGGCCGTAGGTCACGGGGAAGGCCGGTTGCCAGGGCGCGGACGCCGGGGCGACGCTGACGACCCGGACCTCGAGGCCGCCGAAGATCGGCCAGTGGACGACCTTCTCGCAGGCCGCGCGGGCGCCGGCCGATCCGTCATCGGCGAGCAGGAGCGAAGCGAGGCGCGGCCGCCGGGCGACCAGGACCGGACAGGGAGCGTGGTCGACGACCTCGGCCGAGACCGAACCGAGGAGCATCGATTCGAGGGTGCCGTGGCCGCGGCTGCCGACGACGATGAGGTCGGCCCCGAAGTGGCGGGCCTCGTCGACGATGCTCGTGGCGGCGCGTCCGCGCACGACCACGGCGTCGACGCTGCGGCCGGGCGCCGCGAGGCGAGCCGCAGCGTCGCCGGTGATCGCCTCGAACTCGTGCAGGTAGCGCTCTTCCAGCTCGTCGACGTCAGCCGGGGCGACGGCGTACCAAGGCGCTCCGAAGAGCGCGCCGCCGATCTCGAGGGCGGCCATGACGCGGAGGCTCGACCCCTCCGGCCAGTCGATCGCGGCCGCCAGATCGCGGGCGACCTGGGAGGGCTGGGATCCATCGACGGCGATGAGGATGCGCATCGCTTGCCTCCTGGGCGCCATCGTCTCCGCGTGGCGCCCGCGCCGCGAGGGGCGGAAGGTCCCGAAGCGCGCCGCCGGACGGCCCCTCCTTGGCCGGGCTTGGGGCCATTCGGACCGCCGTGCAGGAGACCTGCGGCAATGGCCCACGGCGGCCCCGCCGATGAGGATGGACGAGCACGGAACGCCCCATCGGGCGCGTGCCGGAACGGAGCGTAGTGGGATGAAGAAGATCCTTGTCGCATACGACGGCGGTGAGGCCGCCGCCAAGGCTCTCGATACCGCGGCCAGCCTGGCCCATGCGCTGGGCGCGACCGTCTCGGTCGTCAGCGTCGTCCCCGTCCACGGCGGCCGGTTGGGGATGGATCCCTGGGACGACAGCGAGGTCCATGCCAAGGAGCTCACCGAGGCTCGGCGCATCCTGCGCGAGCGGGGCATCGAGGCCCAGCTCCTGGAGCCCGTCGGCGAGCCTGCCCCGACCATCGAGCGGATCGCCCACGAGGGCGGCTTCGACACGATCGTCATCGGCTCGCGCGGCCTCAACGTCCTCGAACGCATCCTCCAGGGCAGCGTCTCGGAGCATGTCGTAACGCACGCGGAGGCGACCGTCGTCGTCGCCCGCTGAGTGATCAGGGGTTGACACCCCGGCGCCGGCCCGGATTCGTCTTCAGGGCCGGCGCCTTCGTCTAGGCGCCGGGCAGCCAGCGGTCGACGGAGAGCGCTCGCGGGTCGGTGTGCAGGTGGACGACCGTGACGCCGTCCCCGGCCAGGGCGGCCTCCAGGACGCCCGGCACCTCGTCATCGCGCTCCGCCCGTAACCCGCGCGCGCCGCAGGCCTCGGCGACGGCGGCGTAGTCGATCGGGCCCAGGTCGGTGGCCACGACGCGCCCGGCGTGGGCGCCCTCCTGGTGCATCCGGATCGTCCCGTACATGCCGTTGTCGTGGACGAGCGCGACCAATCGGAGACGCTCGCGAACGGCCGTCTCCAGTTCGGCCATGAGCATCGCGAAGCCGCCGTCGCCGGCCAGGGCGACGACGGTCCGGCCGGGGGCGGCGACGGCGGCACCGATGGCCGCCGGCAGGCCATAGCCCATGGCCCCGGACGTCGGGCCCAGGAAGCGCGCATCCTGCGGGAGGGGCACGTAGCGGGCGGCCCAGCCGCTGAAATTGCCCGCGTCCGTGGTCACGATCGCGCCCGCCGGCAGGTGCGCCCGGAGTGCTGAGGCGACGGCGGCCGGGTGGATGCCGCGCGGGTCGGGCGATGAGGGGACGGGGATGGCGATCGCGGCCAGGAAGTCGGCACGGGCGGCGTCGTTGGCAGCCCGCCGGCCGGCCAGGGCATCGGCCGCGGGCGGCTGCCGGGCCAGCACCGCGAGGGCTGCCTCCAGGAAGGCGCTCGCATCCGCCCGGACGGCGAGGTCCGGCGGGCGGCGGTCGCCGCTGAAGCCGGGTGCGATGTCGACCTGGATGAGCCGCGTGCCCGGGCCGGGCACGACGTAGTCGTAGCTCGCGACCTCCGAGAGGCGGCTGCCGATGACGAGCAGCAGGTCCGCGCCCAGGAGGCGTTCGCGGACGACCGCCGGCGAGGCGTAGCCGGTCATGCCCAAGTAGAGGCGATGGGCGTTGGGAAACACGTCGCCGCGGCGCCAGCCGGCGACGACAGGCGTCTCCGTCGCAGCGGCCAGGCGGACCAGGGCCGCCTGTGCATCGCGGCCCGAGCGGAGGATGCCGGCGCCCGCGAGGATGACCGGCGAGCGGGCCGCGGCCAGCGCGTCGAGCACCGCAGCGACCTCGGCCGGGGCCGGCCGCGGGCGGTCGGGCTCGGGTGCCCGGGCGACCGCGGGTCCGTCGAGAGCAACGTCGAGGACGTCCTCGGGCAGGGCCAGGAGGACGGGCCCAGGCCGTCCGGCGCGAGCGAGCCCGATGAGCCGCGCCGTCTCGGCGGCCAGGCGTCCCGGGTCGTCGACCTCGATCGCGGCCTTGCACAGCCCGCCGAAGGTGGCCACGAGATCCACCTCCTGGAAGGCCTCCCGGCCCCGGAACTCGCGCGGCACCTGGCCGATGACGGCGACCAGCGGCGTCGAGTCCTGGGCGGCCGTGTGGAGGGCGATGGCCAGGTTCGCCGCGCCGACCGCGCGCGTGGCGAGGCAGAGCGCTGGCCGGCCGGTGAGCTGGCCGACGGCCTCGGCCATGAAGCCGGCACCCGCCTCGTGGCGGGTCGCGACCATCCGGATGGGCGTGTCGTGAAGGGCGTCGAGGAGACCCAGGAAGCTCTCACCGGGGACCGTGAAGGCGAACTCGATGCCGCTCTCGACGAGGGTCTCGGCGACCGCCCGGCCGCCGCTGAAGGTGGGCCCAGCCATGGCCCGATGGTAGGACCTCGCCGGGCGGGCGATGGGCGGCGGCCGCTTGGGGCCGCTCGGCACTGGCGGAGCAGACCGTCGCCGGGCCACCATCGGCAGGTCGGGCCGAGGGCGGGCTGGGTGCCGGCTCGCCTGCCCAGCCCGGTGCCGCGAGGAGCCTGCCATGATCGTCCTGCCGCCGATCCGCGCTGTCGTCAACGTGCCCCTGGTCGCCCTGCTCGATTGGCTGGGAGCCCACGGGCTGGCCTACGACCTGCACGAACACCCGCTCGCGTTCACGGCCCTCGAGGCCGCCCGGGCGGAGGGCCTCGATCCCCACGCCTTCGCCAAGACCCTGGCCGTCGCCACCGCGGATGGCCGGCGCGCTCTCGTGGCCATCGATGCCAGCGACCACCTCGACCTGGACAAGACCGCCGCCGTCCTGGGCACCCACCGGGCGCGCCTGCTGAGCGAGGTGGAGCTGCTCGATCTGGCGCCCGCCTGCGACATCGGGGCCCTGCCTGCCATCGGCGACCTGTTCGGCGTGCCGCTCTTCGCCGACCGCGCCCTGCGCGAGGTCGCGCGCCTGACCTTCCACGCCGGCAGCCACCGTCACGCGGTGCGGGTCGAGCGGGAACCCTGGGAACGGGCGGCGCGGGTGCGCTTCGGAGACCTGACCTCGGCGGCCGGCGAGCCGGTCAACGCCTCGGAGTGGAGCTGGGCCTAGGCCGGGATCGGCGTCCCGGCGGTCCGGCGGGCGGCGAGGGCCTCGTCGATCGCCCCGGCGGCGCGCTTGCCGGCGCCTGCGGCGAGGATCACGGTCGCGGCCCCGGTGACGGCGTCGCCGCCGGCGAAGACGAGCGGCCTCGAGGTCAGGCCGGTCTGCTCATCGGCGATGAGGCAGCCGCGCGGGTTCGTCACCAGGCCCTCGGAGGTCCGGGTCAGGAGGGGGTTCGGCGTCGTCCCGATGGCCAGGATGACGTTGTCGACCGGGATGACGAACTCCGAGTCGGGGATGGGGATGGGTCGGGCCCGTCCGGACGCATCGGGCTCGCCGAGGCGCATCTGGCGGCAGCGCAGACCGCCGGCCCAGCCGTCGCCGCTGTCGAGGACCTCGAGCGGATCGGAGAGCCAGCGGAACTTCACGCCCTCCTCGATCGCATGGTGGTACTCCTCGACGCGCGCGCTCATCTCGGTCTCGCTGCGCCGGTAGACGATGGTGGCCTCCTCGGCGCCCATGCGCAGGGAGGTGCGCACGGCATCCATGGCCGTGTTGCCGGCCCCCACGACCGCCACCCGCTGGCCGACGCGGACCGGCGTGTCGGTCTCGGGGAACTGGTAGCCGCGCATGAGGTTGACCCGGGTCAGGAACTCGTTGGCCGAGTAGACGCCGTTGAGGTTCTCGCCCGGGATGCCCAGGAACTGGGGCAGGCCGGCGCCCGTGCCGATGAAGACGGCCGAGAAGCCCAGGCGGCCGGACAGGTCGTCGAGGGTGAGGGTCTTGCCGATGATGACGTTGCAGATGATCTCGACGCCCATGGCCCTGAGGACGTCGATCTCCCAGTCGAGGACGTCCTTGGGCAGGCGGAACTCGGGGATGCCGTAGCGGAGCACCCCGCCCGGGGCGTGGAGAGCCTCGTAGACCGTGACCGCGTAGCCGCGCTTGGCCAGCTCGCCGGCGCAGACGAGGCCGGAGGGGCCGGCGCCGATGATGGCGATCTTCTCCGTCCGGGTGATGTTCGGCCGGGCCAGCATCGGCTGGGTGCGCTCCCAGTCGGCGACGTAGCGCTCGAGGTGGCCGATGGCCACCGGGCTGAAGCGGTTGGCCAGGCTGCACACGGCCTCGCACTGCGATTCCTGGGGACAGACGCGCCCGCAGATCGCCGGCAGGGGGTTGGCCGAGCGGAGGATGCGCGCCGCCGCGGGCATGTCGCCGATCTCGACAGCATGGATGAAGTCGGGGATGGGGATGCCCACGGGGCAGCCCCCGACGCACAGGGGATCCTGGCAGCGCAGGCAGCGCTCGGCCTCGAAGCGGGCGTGGGCGAGGGAGTAGCCCCGGTTGACCTCGATGAAGTCGTGGGCGCGGGCGTCCGCCGCCCGGACGGGCATGGGCGTCTTCTCGGCGCGCTTGACAGGCATCAGACCGCTCCCACGCCGGTCGCGCAGACGACCCGCTCGAGGGCCAGCTTCTCCTCGCGCACGTAGGCCTTGTTGCGGCGCATGGCGACCTCGAAGTCGACCAGGTGGGCATCGAAGGCGGGTCCGTCGACGCAGGCGAACTTGGCGTCGTGGCCGACCAGGACCCGGCAGCCGCCGCACATGCCGGTGCCGTCGACCATCAACGGATCCATCGAGACGAGCGTCTTGATACCGGGGCCACGGGTCGTCTCGGCCACGGCCCGCATCATGGCCATGGGCCCGATGGCCACGACCGTGTCCGGGCGGCCCGGTCCGTCGCCGGCGATGAGCTGCTCGAGGCGGGCGGTCACGAAGCCGTGGAAGCCGGCCGAGCCGTCGTCGGTGCAGATCTCGACGTCGTCGCAGACCGCCCGCAGCTCGTCGGCCAGGATCAGCAGGTCCTCCGAGCGGGCGCCGAGGATGACCGTCGTCCGGTCGCCCCGGGCGCGCAGGTCGCGCATCAGGCAGAGCAGTGCGGCCGACCCGAAGCCGCCGCCGACGCCGCAGACGTGCTGGCCGGGCGGCAGCTCGATGGGCGCGCCGAGGGGCCCCGCCACGTCGAGGATCTCGTCGCCGGCCTCGAGCGCGCAGATGCGCCGGGTGGTGGCGCCGACGTCCTGGATGACGAGGGTCAGCGTGCCCGCCTCGCGGTCGTAGTCGGCGATGGTGATGGGGATCCGCTCGCCGCCCTCACGCACGCGGAGGATGACGAACTGGCCCGGCCGGGCCGAGGCGGCGATGAGCGGCGCCTCGACGACGAAGGCCTTCGTGATCGGGGTCAGGCGGCGGGTCGAAAGGATGCGGGCCATCGCGGTCGCCTAGAGGTCCGGGTCGGCGTGCATGGCCTTGAGCCTCCGCCAGCGTCGGTCGGTCTCGTACTGGACCTGCTCGAGCCACTCGGCGTTCTCGGGTGCGGCCAGATGGCGGGTCTTGCCCATCAGCCCCAACCAGGCGCCGACGGGCTGGCGCCGGCCTGCCGCGTCGGGGTCGTAGGTGAGGGTCGTGCGGCCGTGCTCCACCTCGTAGAGGGGGAAGAAGCAGGAGTCGATGGCGGCCTGCAGGACGCCCTCGGCGGCGTCGTCGGTGGTCCGCCAATTGAGCGGGCAGAAGGAGAGGATCTTGCCGTAGACCATGCCCTCGTGGTTGGCGTACCACTGGGCCTTGGCCACCTTGCGCATGAGGTCCTCGGGATAGCCCTCGCTGGCCGTGAAGACGTAGGGCAGGTGGCAGGCGGCGAAGATCTGAGCCGTGTCCTTGTGGTGGTAGGGCTTGCCCGACCGCTTTGACCCGATCTCGCTCGTCGACGTGCGATGGCCCAGCGGGGTCGAGTACGAGAGCTGGGCGCCGGTGTTCATGTAGCCCTGGTTGTCGTACTCGAGGAGCATCATCTTGTGATCGCGGTGGGCCGCGCCCAGGGCCGGGCCCATGCCGATGTCCATGCCCCCGTCGCCCGAGATCATCACGAAGGTGATGTCCTTGCCCTCCGGCAGCTCACCCCGGCGGACGCGCTCGTGGTACATCTCGACGAGCCCGGAGAGCGTCGCGGCGCCGTTCTGGAAGAGGTTGTGGACGTAGTTGATGCGGTGGGCCGTGTTCGGGTAGCCGGTCGTCACGACCATGGCGCAACCCGTCTGGTAGAGGATGACGACGTCGCCCTCGAGCACCCGGCTGATCTGGTGGAAGGTCGGGAAGAAGCCGCAGCCGGGGCAGGCGCCGTGGCCTGGGGCGATCCGGCTGGGCACGGACGTCATCTTCCAGATCGGCTCCAGCTCGACGTCCAGGTTGCCGGTCGCCGCGTTGTGGGTGACGTGGGCCATGCCCCGCAGCTGCTCGGCGGGGATGGGCGGCAGGCCCGGTTTCGGGCCGCGGTCGGGGCTGCCCGGGCTGGCTCCGTGATAGGCGAAGGGCTGGGCGACCAGACCGCTCTCGGCGGCCTCGGTGGCGAGCCCGAAGAACGTGGCCGCATCGGCAGCGTAGAAGTCCTTGCCGCCCAGGCCGTAGATCCGGGAGATGACCCGCGTCTCGTTGAGTGGGTCGACCTGGAGGGCCGCCCGGACCTCGAGCGAGAGGTTGCCCCCGCCGGCGCCGTAGGAGTCCGCCCGATCGCCGATCGTCGCGGCCTTGACGTCGCGGAGGGCCGCCCGGAACTCGTCCGAGGGGACCGGCCGGAGCACGTTCGGGGAGAGCACGCCGACCCGCTGGCCCTGCGCGCGGAGTTCGTCGGCCGTCTCCTTGGCCGTCTCGGCGGCCGAGTTGATGAGCACGACGGCGGCCTCGGCGTCCTTCATCCGGTAGGCGTCGAGGAGCGGGTACGAGCGGCCGGTCATCTTGGCCAGCCGGCCGAGCACCTCCGGGATGACCCGCCGGGCGGCCTCCATGGCCGCCGAGAGCTGGACCTTGTTGTTGATGAGATCGGGGTCGTTCATGTACGGCCCGAACGTCTTCGGGTGGTCCATGTCGAAGGGTGTCGGGAAGTCCGGCCGCACGCCCAGGAACTCGTGCAGGGCCTCGGGATCGTCGAAGACCTGGATGCGCCGCTTCTGGTGGCTGGTGATGAAGCCGTCGTAGACGACCATCACCGGCAGGCGCACGTCGGGGTGCTCGCCGATCTTCACGGCGGCCAGGTTGAGGTCGTAGACGGCCTGCGGGTCGCGGGCGCAGAGGATGACCCAGCCGGTGTTGAGGGCGAAGTAGACGTCCGAGTGGTCGCCCCGGATGTCGAGCGGCCCGGAGACGGTCCGCGCGGCGAGGTTGAGGACCATGGGCACGCGCGTGCCCGCCTGCACGGGGAGCTGCTCGAGCGAGTAAAGCAGGCCCTGCGAGCTGGTGGCGTTGAGCACTCGGCCGCCGCCCAGCGCGGCCCCGTAGCAGATGCCCGCGGCGCCGTGCTCGCCGTCGCCGGCGATCATGACGATCTCGTGCTCGCCATCGGCCTGCATCTTGGACAGGTTCTCGGCAACCTCGGTCGAGGGCGTGATCGGGAAGTAGCCCATGACGTGGAAGCCGACGTCCTTGGCGGCGAGGGCGGCGGCCGGGTGCTCAACGCCACCAGCTCGCAGGGCCTGCTCTACTCGCTCGAGCAGCTCCCCGTGCAGGCGGGGGCGCCCGCGCCCAACTCGCGCAACACCCCCGCGCGCACCCACAC
>JBIOIE010000022.1:0-14136 GCA_044449605.1 Candidatus Limnocylindrales bacterium
CGGCCGGCCGTCGGCCAGCGTCTTGCGCAGGCGCTGGTGCATCTCGGCAGGCGTGTAACGCTTGGCCACCTGGAGCCTCCTTGTCTTCGCCGCGCGGCCCTCGCCGCGCGCAACGTTCGCCGGTTGGGTGGGAGCGGGACGCCTGGACGGCCGCCTAGACGGCTGAGAGGGGAACGGCCCTGGGCGACTCCTGGTGGCTGCCCTTGCGCCACTTCCCGTCGAGCATCTCGGTGAGGAGGTCCGCCATCAGGTCGGCGAACTCGGGCTCGTTCATGTGCCGGTCGACGAGAAGCACGTCGACGTTCGGCTTGGACAGGTCGAGGGTCTCGCGCAGGCCCTTCAGGAAGGGCTCGTTGCGCATCGACCATTCGGGATTCTTCTTGTCCGCGACCCACATGGGGCCCGGATCGGGCCCGGCCCAGCCGAGATCCTTGTCGGGCACGGCCAGGTCCACGGCGCCCCAGCCGCGCAGCGGCACGACGAGGGCCGTCGGCCCGGTGGCGACATTGAGCTTCTCGCCCAGCGCCCGGCCGAGCGTGTAGGTCTCGTCGGCCGTGATACCGACGGCGGTGACCGTCGGGTTGTGGATGTACATCGAGCGGCCCGAGAGGTGCTGCTCGTCCACGAACTTCTGGGGAACGGTCGCCCGGGCCCCGAAGTTGATCATGTCCAGCCCGCCGACCGAGACGACCTGGGGGATGCCCTTCAGGCCGGCCGCAGTGAGGCGGTTCGGGCCGGCGCTGAGCACGCCGCCCAGGATCTCGTCGCCGATCTCGTGGGTCGTGATGTCGAGCATGCCCACGATGTAGCCGTCGGCGATGAGCTCCTCCATGGAGCTGCCGCCGCTGCCCACCGCGTGGTTGACCATCACGTCGTAGCCGCGCTCCTCCATGTCCTTGGAGGCGCGCAGGACGGTCGGTGTCGTAACCCCGAACATCATGCAGCCGACGAGCGGCCTCTCCGCCACCGACTCGAGGGCCGGCGCGTTGGCCATGCCCACGACGGCGGCCGCGGCGTTGTTGATGACCGTCCGGGTGACCTTGTTGAGCCCGACCTCGGCGATCGGGAACATCATCGTCAGGTCCTTGGTGCCGACGTAGGGGCGGGCGTCGCCGGAGGTCATCGTCGAGAGCATGAGCTTGGGCACGCCGATCGGCAGCGAACGCATGATGTAGGCGGCGATGCTGGTGCCCATGGAGCCGCCGAAGGCGATCATGCCGTCCAGCTTGCCGGCGCCGAGCAGGTCGTGGGCCTCCTGGCGGCCGCCCTCCATGACCAGGTCGACGGCCTTGCCGCGGTCCAACTTGGAGACCTCCGCGACGGTCTTGCCGACGCGGGCCAGGAGCTTGCTGACGGGGATGTCGGCCCAGCCCACCTCGCCGCCGACGGACAGCTCCATGATCGTCGGCTCGCCGCCCGCCGCGCGCACGCGGTCGGCCAGGAACTTGATCTCGTTGCCCTTCGTGTCGAGGATGCCGGCGACGAGGATGCGCGGTGATCTAGCCATGGTCTCCCTGCTCCTTCCTGCTCAGCTCGCGGTGACCTTGCTGGTGGTGGCGCGGGCCGCCTGGACGGCGCCCGCGATGGCCGCGAAGCGCTCCGGATCGAGCGCCGCCCGGCCGACGAAGAGTCCGTCCACGTCGGCCTCTCGAAGGAGGGAGCCGACGTCGGACAGGTTGACGCTGCCCCCGTAGATGATCCGGGGTGTTGCCCTGCCCCCGTCGTCGGAGGCCAGCCATGCCCGGATGGCGTGCACGACGCCGGCCACGTACTCGGGCGCGGCCGTGGCCGCCTGGCCGATGGCCCAGGTGGGTTCGTAGGCGATGACCACGCCGGCCCGATCCGCTGGGGCGACGAGGCCCAGTTCGACCCGCAACTGGGCCACGACCTTGGCGCTCGCGGCGGGCATACCGACCGGCTCCGGCTCGCCGACGCACAAGATCGGGGTCGCCCCGTGACGGAGGACCTGGGCCACCTTGGCGGCGATCAGCTCGCCGGTCTCACCATGGGCACGCCGGCGCTCGACGTGGCCGACCTCGACGTACGTGCAGCCGAGATCGGCGAGCATGGGCATCGAGATGTCGCCGGTGAAGGGTCCGGAGTCCTGGGGATGGACGTCCTGGGCGCCCCAGGCGATGTTGGAGCCGGCCAGGTGCTCGCGCGCTGCCGCGATGGCCGTGAAGGGCGGCAGCACGAACAGGTCGCAGCCGCTGATCCCGGCCACGCGCGGGCGGAGGACGTCGAAGTAGCGCCCCGCCTCGCTCGCGGTCAGGTTCATCTTCAGGCCGGCGCCGACCAGGGGACGCGTGGCTGCCGGCGGGCTCGTGGCCACGATCCCGCCCTCCGTGCTAGCCGATGGCCTCGTCGGGGCTGCCGATGATGCCGAGGACGGAGAGGATCGGCACCTCGGTCCCCTCGGCCACGAGGATCTTGCGCAGGACGCCGGCGGCCGGCGCCTCGACCTCCAGGGACAGCTTCTCCGTCTCGATCTCGACGATCGGCTCGCCCTTGGCCACGGAGTCGCCCTCGGCCTTGAGCCAGTGCCGGACGAGGCCGGTCTCGAGATCCGCCCCCGCCTGGGGCATGAGCACCTCAGTCGCCATGCTCGCTCCTAGTTCCGGGTCCGGCCGGCGGGCTCCAGATCGCCCACGACCGACTGTACTCCGGCGACGATGTCCTCGACCGAGGGGATGGCCGCGGCGGCGAGGGAGGTGTTGAAGGGGATCGTGGTGTTCTTGCCGGCGATCCGGACGATCGGTGCGGCGAGGCTGTCGAAGGCCTGCTCGGCCACGGTCGCGGCGACGTCGCCGCCGATGCCGCCGCGCTTGACGGCCTCCTGGACCACCACCAGCCGATGGGTGCGCCGGACGGACTCGAGGACGGTGGCGATGTCGAGGGGGACGAGCGTGCGCAGGTCGATGACCTCGACGCTGATGCCCCGCTCGGCCAGCTGTTCGGCGGCCTGGAGGGAGCGCAGGGTCATGTAGGAGTAGGTGACGATCGTGGCGTCCGTGCCGGGCCGCTTGATGTCGGCCACGCCGAGGGGCACCAGGTACTCCTCGTCGGGCACCTCGCCCTCGGTCTGGTAGAGCATCTTGTGTTCGAGGAAGACGACCGGGTCCTCGTCGCGGATCGACGACTTGAGGAGGCCCTTGGCGTCATAGGGGGTGGCCGGCATGACCAGCTTCAGGCCGGGGATCTGGTAGAAGAGCCCCTCGAGGCTCTGCGAGTGTTGACCGGCCAGCCCGTCGCCGACTCCGCCCTGGGCGCGGATGACGACCGGCACCCGGCCCTCGCCGCCGGACATGAAGCGGTACTTGGCGGCCTGGTTGCCGATCTGGTCCATGGTCAACAGGGCGAAGTCGACGAAGAGGATCTCGACGACCGGCCGGGCGCCCACGATGGCGGCGCCGATGCCCAGGCCGGTGAAGCCGGCCTCGCTCAGCGGGGTGTCGATGACGCGGCCCGGCCCGAACTGCTTCCACAGCCCGTCGGTGACCTTGAACGAGCCGCCCCGCTCGCCGATGCCCTCGCCGATGCAGAAGACCATCGGGTCGCGCTCCATCTCCTCCGCGAGCGCCTGGCGGAGAGCCTCCCGGTACTTGATCCTGCTCATGCTGCCGAGATCTCCAAGAGGAACGCCTCGACCGAAGGCTGGGGGCTGGCGAGGGCGAACTCGACGGCCTCGTCGAGGAGAGCCTCCACGCGCGCATCGATGGCCGGCACCAGCGACTCGTCGGCGCCGGCCGCGGCGAGGCGCTCGCGCAGGACGATCAACGGGTCGTGGGCCTTCCAGCGCTCGAGCTCCTCGCGGGGCAGGTAGAGGCCGGGATCGTTGACATGGTGGCCGCCGTGCCGATAGGTGCTGCACTCGACGAGACTGGGCCCTTCACCCGCTCGTGCCCGCCGGAGCGGCTCGCGCATCGCCTCCATGACCACCACCGCGTCGTTGCCGTCCACGGTGACGCCGGGCATGCCGTAGCCCGCGGCCCGCTCCGAGAGGTTCTCGATGAGGGCGGCCTCGGTCGCCTTGGTGGAGACGGCGTAGTGGTTGTTCTCGAGCACGAAGATCACCGGCAGGTGATAGATCGCGGCCAGGTTGAGGGCCTCGTGGAAGGCCCCGTTGTTGGCCGCCCCGTCGCTGCAGAACGAGATCACCACGTCCTGCTCGCCGCGCATCTTGATGGCCATGGCGGCGCCGGCAGCGATGTTCATGCCGCCGGCCACGACGCCGTTGGCGCCCAGGTTGCGCAACGACTTGCTGGCGACGTGCATCGAGCCGCCCCGGCCGTGGCAGTAGCCATCGGCGCGGCCGAGCAGCTCGGCCATCATCAGCCGCGGCTCGTGGCCCTTGGCGATGGCGTGCCCGTGTCCCCGGTGCGTGCTGACGATGTAGTCGGTCGGCTCGAGGGCCGCCATCACCCCGACGGCGATGGCCTCCTCCCCGGTGTAGGGGTGGAGATAGCCCCGGATGTTGCCCAGTCGGTACTGCCCGATCGCCCGTTGTTCGAACAGCCGGATGGTCAGCGCGGTCTCGTACATGCGCGCCAGGAGGCCGACGTCCGGGCCGCTGCCGGCCTGTTGGAGCGTGTGGGTTTCGGAGGTGCTCACCGCGCCAGAATGCCACGGATACCCACTTGATGTCAATGTGTTCCCACGTCCAAAGGTGTATTTCGGGCACAACGCGTGGTACGATCCCACCATGATCGGTGTCCGCCCCGCATGACCGGCAGGCCCGCACCGGGCGCCGGCGAGACCCGGCCGCTCCTTCCCGCCGACCGCCTCGAGGTCATCAAGTCGCTCGTCCAGGAGCGCGGCAGCGTCCGCGCCAGCGAGCTGGTCGACCTCTTCGGCGTCACCGACGAGACGATCCGGCGCGACCTCTCGCGCCTCGCCAAGGCCGGTGGCCTGCGCCGCGCCCACGGCGGCGCCGTGGCCGTCAGGCCGCAGGACGAGCGCACGACCGAGGTCCGCCTCTACGAGTACGCGGCCGAGAAGATCGCCATCGGCAACCGGGCGGCCCAGCTCGTCGAGGACGGCAGCACGATCATCCTCGACTCGGGCACGACGACGCTCTGCCTGGCCCGCGCCCTGCGCCTCAAGCGCGACCTGACCGTCGTCACCAGCGCGGTCACGAACGCCTTCGAGCTGCTCGGCGTGCCGGGCATGACCGTGGTCATGACCGGCGGCGTGATCAGGCCGGTGACCTACGGGGCGACTGGCCGGCTGGCCGTCGCCTCGCTGCGCGAACTCCATGTCGACCAGGTCTTCCTGGCCACCCACAGCGTGTCGGCCCGGGGTGGCCTGAGCTACCCGAGCATCGACGAGGTGGACGTCAAGCGGGCCATGATCGAGGCCGCCGCCCGGGTCGTGCTGCTGGCCGACCACTCGAAGTTCGGGCGTGAGTCGCTGGCCAAGATCGCCCCGATCACGGCCGTCGACACGATCATCACCGATCCCGGCATCGATCCCGCCGAGGCTGACGCCATCCGCGAGGCGGGCGTCGAGCTGATCATCGCCCCGCTCGGCGCGGAGCAGTCCGGCGAGGCCGGGCCGGAGCCGACCTAGGACGGCCTCTCGGCGCCCGCTCGGTAGTGTTCCCCAACCTTGCGCCGCATGAAGGCGAGGCCTTCGACGGCGACCTGCTCCTGGCTGTCGAAGAGCGGGCGCCAGATCTTCGTTGCGGCGGCAAGATTGGGCAGCGAATCGCCGAATGACTCGACGGTGAGCCAGCCGTCGTAGCCGACGTCGTGGAGTGCCTCGAACGTGGCATCCCACGCCACGTGGCCGCTGCCTGGCACGCCGCGATCGTTCTCCGAGATGTGGACGTAGCCGATCCGCGTGCCGGCCGCTCTGATCGCAGCGCCGGGAAGCTTCTCCTCGATGTTGGCATGGAACGTGTCGAGGTGGATTCGACAGTTCGGATGCCCGACCTCGTCGACGAAACGGATCGCCTGGGCCATGGTGTTGAGCAGATACAGCTCGAACCGATTGACGACCTCCTCGGTCAGGGTCACGCCGGCCGTAGCCGCATACTCGCTCACTCGGCGGATGTGCTCGACGCTTCGCCCCCACTCCGCATCGGTGGGTGCCTTCCCGCTGAACACGCCCAGGGCGATCTGGTGCGGTCCGGCGAGGATCCCAGCCCCGACGGCCGCGCAGCAGTCGACCACCTTGAGCATGTGCTCATAGGCGCGCTGCCGGACCATGGGATCGGGGCTGACCGGGTCGTACTCCGGGGCGACGACGTGGTTGGCAGTCCGCTCGAGCGCGAGGTCGTCAAGGCGCTGCGCCCAGCGTGCCCACTTCGGCGGGTCGAGATCGAAGACGGGGACTTCGACGCCGTCGTAGCCGATCGCGCGGAGTGACTCGAGCACCGGCAGGAGTCCATCGTGCAGGTCATCGGCCCAGAGCATCAGGTTCATGCCGTACTTCACCGGTCGATCCTCCCTGGCGATTCCAGGCGGACGATGCGCATGGGGCTGCCGTCCCGGAAGACCGGGACCGTCCGGCTGACGTCTTCCTCGGCGCAGAAGTCGATGTCGTCCGGGGCCCCGATGCGGCGCAGGGTCGCGCCGCCGCTCGACTCCTGCATCGCCGTCAGCAGGTCCGGATAGCTCGAGCGCAGCCGGATGGCGGCCTGGGCCGGGTCGGTCAGGATGGGCTCGCGACCATCGGCCCCGGCGAGATCCATCAGCCGCTCGACGACGACGCCGGCAGCCACCGCGTCCTCGAGCACGAAGCGATCGTTGCGGCCGGCGCAGACGACCTGGACGTCGCCCGCGGCCCCGTCAGCCGTGGCCAGACGAAAGGCCGCCGCGGCCACCGCCGAGGCGTTGCGCAGGCAACCCACGAGCACGTGCTCGACCGTGCGCAGGCGGTGCAGGACGGCGGTGCCGTTGGTCGTCAACAGGAGCAGGCGTCGGCCCCGGATGTCGGAGCGGCTCAGCTCGCTGGGCGAGTTGTCGAAGTCGAATCCGGGCGGCTTGACGGCTGCCTGCTCGCCGGCCAGGAGGCTGCCCGTACGCCGTGCGTCGCGGCGTGCCGTGCGCAGGTCGCCGGCCAGGAAGAGGTCGCTGATGCCCAGGTCGAGGGCAGCGGTCAATGTCGTACTGGCCCGGATCTGGTCGATGACGATGAGCACGCAGCCGCCGGTCAGGCGGGCCTCGTGGGGCACGAGGGCCACGTCGATGCGCAGCTGGTCGGTCACGCGCTCGCGGCTCCAGGCTTTCGATAGCCCCAGCGGGCGAGCGCCGTGGCCAGCTCGGGATGGTCGGCTGCGGCGGCATCAAGGGCCACGCCGGCCATGACCGCGTCGATCGCCTGGCGCATCGCCCGGCCGCCCGCGGTGGCGCCGTCGGGGTGGCCCTGGATGGCGCCACCGGGCGAGAGGATGATGTCGTTGCCGAGCTCGCGCATGTACAGCTCGACCACGCCCGGGTGGACCCCGCCGCCGATGGCCGGGAAGGTCGGGGCCAGACGGGGATGGGGCAGCGACAGCTCGCGGACGGTGGCCAGGTACTGGAGGCGGCGGATCGGATAGCCGCCGTACGGCGTGTTGATCATGGCGATGTCCGCCCCGGCCAGGCGGGGCAGCTTGCCCAGCGCGATCGGTGCGCTCATACCGGAGAGCGGCCCCTCGTAGGACATGCCCGCGCCAGCGAAGTGGCCCATGACCGGCACGTCGACCGCAGCGGCCAGGACCTGCAGCAGCCCATAGCCGACCGTGGCGTAATTGAGCATCACGGCATCGACACCGGCATCCACGGCACGGCGGGCGTTGTCGACGACGCGCTCGGGGCTGTCGGTCACGTTGGCCACATAGGCGACATGCTTGCCCGTCTCCTCGAACGCCGACCTGGCCGCCCGCTTGTAGGCCCGGACCCGTTCGTCGATGGGGCTGAAGGCCGGGTTGCCCAGCAGCTCGTCGTCCTTGATGAGATCGACCCCGCCGAGGGCTGTGGCCCGGAAGATCTTGGCGCCCTCCTCCGGCGAAAGACCGGTGCAGGGCTTGATCATGTTGAGGACCAGCGGCCGGTCCTCGACGCCGACGAGCTGGCGCACGCCGGCGATGCCGAGGCGCGGGCCGGGGAACTCGGCGAGATAGGTGTCCGGCAGCTCGAGGTCGACGAGCTTGGCCTGCGTGGAGGTCGAGGCGTCGTTACCGAGCAGGGTCGTCAGCAGCATCGGGAACTGGGGCCCGAAGTTGAGCGCGGGCAGGGCGAGCTGGATGAGGTAGCCGTTGGGCGAGGCGGTGACCTGGGTGGCGAGGTCGACCGGCGGGACGGCGATGACCCGCACGACGCGCCCGCCGTGCTTCGCTCGCAGCTCGTCGGTCATGCCCGGTACCGGCACCCAGGTGCCGATCGTCTGGCCGATCGCGAACGCGGCCGCCTTCTCGAGCACGTCGACCTCGTCGGGCAGCTCGAGGTAATACGTCGCGAGGACGTCATCGCGCTCCCGGGCGGCCTCGCCGAGGGTGAAGATGCCCCCGCCGGAGGTCATCGGGTCTTGCCCGCGACCGCGGCGGGTCCGCCGCTGGCGCCGGCCTCGGCCTCCGCCTCGTAGGCCGTGATGGCCGCCACTTTGGCAGCCGAAGCGGAGGCGGGATCGAAGCGGTAGCCGAGCCACTCCCTGGCCAGCCGGCGGGCCAGTTCAAGGCCGATGACGCGCTGCCCGAAGCAGAGCACCTGGGCGTCGTTGCTGAGCACGGCGCGCTCGACCGAGAAGCCGTCGTGGGCCGTCACGGCCCGGACGCCGGGGACCTTGTTGGCGCTGATGGCCATGCCCAGACCCGTGCCGCAGACGAGCAGGGCCCGGTCGGCCTTGCCTTCGGCGACGAGGCGGGCCGCGGCGACGGCGACATGCGGATAGGCCGTCTTGTCGGCCGCCCCGACCCCGACGTCGATGACCTCAGCGACCCGGTCGTCCGCCTGGAGGTCGGCCTTGAGCCGCTCCTTGTAGTCGAACCCGGCGTCGTCGCTGCCGACGACCACCCGCCACTTCCCGTGCATCGCTCCGCTCCTTGAGCGCGGCCTCGCGTCCTGCTCGAGTGCTGACGATACCACGACCAACACCACAAGACGCCAAAGCAAGCGTGTGGGATGATATCGCCATCGAGTGGTTATGCGTGGTAACGTGCCCTCAGCCGGGCCACGACACCACACGGTCCAACACGCCGGACCACCGAGCCCGGCGCGCGACCGCGGCGCATCATGGGTGTAGGCGGGAGGTGGCGAGATGCCGGTCGTATCGACCAGGGAGATCCTCGATCGGGCCTTCGCCGAGCGCTACGGCGTGGCCGCCATCAACGTCGTCAATGAGCTGTCGATGGAGGCCGTCCTGGCCGCCGCCGAGGACCTGCGCGCGCCGCTCATCGTCCAGACCTCGGTGAAGACGGTCAAGCAGATCGGGCTCGAGGTCATGTGGGCGATGTGGGTCGAGCTGACCCGCTCGATCAGGGTCCCTGTGGCCATCCATCTCGACCACTGCCCCGAGCGCGAGGTCATCTCGGCCTGCCTGGCCCGGGGCTGGAACTCGGTCCTCTTCGATGCCTCCAAGCTGTCGGTCGAGGAGAACCGCCGCCAGTGCATCGAGGTCGTCGCCGAGGCGCGCCGCTACGGCGCCGACGTCGAAGGCGAGATCGAGGGCTTCAAGCGGACCGAGGAGATGACCGGCGACGAGGCCAGCCACGTCCAGTCGCTCGAGGTCGCGGTCGACTTCATCAAGAGCACCGGCATCGACTGCTTCGCCCCCGCCATCGGCAACGCCCACGGCACCTACAAGACCGCCCCTCACCTCGACTCCCAGCGGGTCACCGACCTCGTGGCCGCGACCGGCATCCCCATCGCCCTGCACGGCGGGACGGGCATGACCGCCGAGCAGTTCAGCGACCTCATCGCCCGCGGTTGCGCCAAGGTCAACATCTCGACCGCCCTGAAGATCGCGCTCATGAAGTCGGGTTATGACTACATGACCGAGCACCCCGCTGAGTACGACCCGCCGGCCTACTTCGCGGCCCAGCGCGCGGCCGTCCTGGAGATGGCCAAGGACCACATCCGCAAGTTCGGGAGCGAGGGCAAGGCCGGGTGAGCACGCTCATCTTCGACTGCGACGGCGTCCTCGCCGACACCGAGCGCTTCGGCCACCTGCCCGCCTTCAACCAGACGTTCCGCGAGTTCGGCCTGCCCGTCCAATGGTCGGAGGACGAATACGGGCGGCGGTTGGCCATCGGCGGCGGCAAGGAGCGCATGGCCAGCCTGCTGACGCCCGAGTTCGTTGCGGCTGCTCGATTGCCGGTGGAGCCCGAGGCCCAGAAGGCCGCGGTCGCCCGGTGGCACGCCCGCAAGACCGAGATCTACACCGAGATGGTCGCGGCCGGCCGGTTGCCGCCGCGGCCGGGCATCCGGCGCATCGTCGGGGCGGCCCAGGACGCCGGCTGGACCCTGGCCGTGGCCTCGACCTCGGCCGAGAAGGCGGTCCACGCCATCCTCGATTACTGCGTCGGGCCGGAGCGCGCGGCGCGGTTCGCCCTGGTCCTCGCCGGCGACGTCGTCGAGCACAAGAAGCCGGCTCCGGACATCTACCTGCTGGCCTTGGAGCGGCTGGACGTGCCGCCGGCCGAGGTGCTCGTCGTGGAGGACTCGCGCAACGGCCTGCTGGCGGCGACGGCCGCCGGGCTGCGCTGTCTGATGACGGTCAACGGCTATACCGAGGACGAGGACAGCAGCGAGGCGATCCTCGTCGTCTCGAGCCTGGGCGACCCGGACGGGGAGCGCGCCGTCGTCATCGCCAACCGATCGAAGGCCCGGCCGGGCGAGTGCCTGGACCTGGCCGATCTCGAGGCGTGCCTGGCCGGCTGAGCGTGGCACTGTTGCGGCCTTGCGGCGCGCCGCCGTACCATCCGCCGCGTGACCCGCCGCGCCGTCCCGACCCTCCGGCGGCCGTCCTCCCAGCCCGTGACCGGAGCCCGTTGAAGCCCATGACCGGAGCTCGCTGAAGCCGTGGCCGTCGGATCCTCCAACAGCTTCGACCTGGTCGTCCTCGGCGCGGGCACCGGCGGCTACTCGGCCGCCTTCCGGGCCGCCCAGTACGGCCTCAAGGTCGCCCTCGTCGACGCCTACAAGATCGGCGGGGTCTGCCTCCACTCGGGCTGCATCCCGACGAAGGCGATGCTCGAGTCGGCCGACCTCTACGCCAGGATCAAGAAGGCGGGCGATTACGGCATCGGCATCGGCAGGGACGCCCCGACCATCGACTTCGGGACCATCGCCAAGCGCCGCGGGCAGGTCGTCGAGCGCCTCCACAAGGGGCTTCAATCGCTGGTCAAGAAGAACAACGTCGAGTTCATCCGCGGCCGCGGCAAGCTGCGCGGCGGCAAGCACGTCGAGATCGACATGCTGGGCGAGGATGGCAAGGTCGACGGCCACCGCACGCTGGACGCGAACGACGTCATCCTGGCCACCGGCAGCCGCGTCAAGTCACTGCCCGGCCTGGTCCCGGACGGCCGCCATATCGTCACCAGCGACGACGTCCTCGCCTCGGATCGCCTGCCGGCCAGCATCATCGTCGTCGGAGCGGGCGCGGTCGGCGTCGAGTTCGCCAGCTTCTACGCCGACATGGGCACCAAGGTCACCGTCCTCGAGTACCTGCCGGCGGTCGTGCCCCTCGAGGACCGCGAGGTCAGCGCCGAGCTGGAGCGCTCGTTCCGGCGGCGGGCGATCACGGTCATGACCAAGGCGCGCTTCGACACCGGCGCGGTCCAGGTCGACGACCAGGGCGTGCGCCTGATGGTCGGGCCCGAGGGCGAGGCGCCCCAGGAGATGCGCGCCGAGCAGCTCCTGGTGGCCACCGGCCGGGCCGCCAACATCGAGGACGTCGGCCTCGACACGACACGGGCCAAGGTCGAGCGGGGCGTCGTCCAGGTCGATCCGAAGACGATGCGCACCGCCGAGCCGCACCTCTACGCGATCGGCGACATCATCGGCGGCCTCTGGCTGGCCCACGTGGCGGCTCATGAGGGGATGGCCGCGGTGGCCGCCATCACGGGCGCCGAGGCTGAGCGGGTCGACTACCTGAAGATGCCCCGGGCTACCTACTGCCGCCCGCAGATCGCCTCGATCGGGCGGAGCGAGGCCGAGTGCGAGCGCGACGGCATCGCCTTCAAGACCGGCAAGTTCCCCTTCATCGCCAACGGCAAGGCGCTCATCGGCGGCGACTACGAGGGCTTCGCCAAGGTCATCGCCGACGCCAGGACCGACGAGCTGCTGGGCGTCCACCTCATCGGCCCGCACGTCACCGACCTCATCGCGGAAGCCAGCGCGGCGATGCTTCTCGAGAGCACCGCCTGGGAGATGGGCGCGGCCGTCCATCCCCACCCGACCCTCTCGGAAGCGCTCGGGGAGGCGGCCATGGCCGTCGCCGGGCAGGCCATCAACATCTGATGCCGATCGATTGATGGCCACCCCGAAGCCGACCACCATGGCCCACGCGCCCATCGAGGCCCCCGGCAACGGCGCTGAGGCCCAGCTCGGCGCCGACCTCGGGTTGAGCTCCGAGGACCTCATCGAGATGTACCGGCTGATCGCCATCACCCGCGCGCTCGACGAGCGGATGTGGATCCTCAACAGGGCGGGCAAGGTCCCCTTCGTCATCAGCGGCCAGGGCCACGAGGGCGCCCAGGTGGGGATCTGCTACGGCCTCCGCCACGGGCACGACTGGATGATCCCGTACTACCGGTCCGTGGCCGCCTGCTTGACCTTCGGGATGACCGCCCGCGAGATCATGCTGGCCCAGTTCGCGCGGGCCAACGACCCCAGCTCCGGCGGCCGCCAGATGCCCGGCCACTATGGCTCGGCCATCCACAACATCATGTCCCAGAGCTCGCCCGTGGCGACGCAGCTGCTCCATGCGGTCGGCATCGCCCTGGCCGCCAAGATCCGCCACACCGACCAGGTCGCGGTGACGGCGCTTGGCGAGGGTGCCGCCAACCAGGGCGACTTCCACGAGGGCCTCAACTTCGCGGGCATCCACCGCCTGCCCATCGTGACCGTGGTCGAGAACAACGGCTGGGCCATCAGCGTGCCGGCGAGCATGGAGACGGCGGTCGCGGACGTGGCCATCCGGGCGGCGGGCTACAACATGCCCGGCGTGATCGTCGACGGGGCCGACGTCCTGGCCTGTTACCGGGCCGGCAAGGAGGCCATCGAGCGGGCGCGGCGCGGCGATGGGCCGACGCTCATCGAGGCCAAGGTGACGCGCCTGACGGCGCACTCATCGGACGATCAGCAGACGAAGTACCGCCCCGCCGCCGAGCTCCAGGCCGGCAAGGACCGCGACCCGCTGCCGCGCTTCCGGGACGAGCTGCGCGCTGCCGGCATCCTCGACGAGGCCGTCGAGGCACGCCTCGCGGCCGAGATCAAGGCGATGGTCGAGGACGCGACCGATTGGGCCGAGGCCCAGCCCGAGCCCGATCCCGCCACGGCCGAGCGGTACGTCTACGCCGAACCGGAGGCCTAGGGATGGCCGTCCGCACGCTCGTCGAGTCGATCCGCGAGACGCTCGCCGACGAGATGCGCCGCGACGAGACGATGATCATCCTGGGCGAGGACGTGGGCCCCAAGGGGGGCGTCTTCCTGGCCACCGACGGGCTGTGGGCCGAGTTCGGTGGCGACCGGGTCATGGACACGCCGCTGACCGAGTCGCTCATCGTGGGCGCGTCGATCGGGGCGGCGGTCAACGGGCTGCGGCCGGTGCCCGAGATCCAGTTCGCCGACTTCATCTTCCCGGCCTTCAACCAGATCGTCAGCGAGGCGGCCCGCCTGCGCTACCGCTCCAACAACGCCTTCGGCTGCCCGATCACGATCCGGGCGCCCTACGGCGGCGGCGTCCACGGTGCGCTCTATCACAGCCAGTCGGTCGAGGCCTACTTCACCCATGTGCCCGGCCTGAAGATCGTCGTGCCTTCCACTCCTTACGATGCCCGGGGGCTGCTGCGGAGCGCCATCCGCGACCCCGACCCGGTCATCTTCTTCGAGCACAAGAAGCTCTACCGCTCGGTCCGCGGCGAGGTGCCCGACACGGACTACGTGGTGCCCCTCGGCCGAGCCCAGGTGACGCGGCCGGGCGACCATGTCA
>JBIOIE010000023.1:0-13550 GCA_044449605.1 Candidatus Limnocylindrales bacterium
CCCGGGGCGGGCAGCTCGACGAAGACGATGTCGCCCAGCTGGTCGGCCGCGTAGGCGCTGACGCCCACGAGCCCGACGTCCCCGTCGAGCCCGAGCCACTCATGGTCGTCGGTGTAGCGCAGTCCGTCACGGACGTCCACGGGCGATCGCTCCTTCGCTCAGCTGGCGCGCTGGTAGAACGGGAGGGGGACGACCTCGGCGGCCACGCGCGCGTCGCGCACGCCGCATTCGACGATGGTACCCGGGGTGGCCTGATCGGGCGGCAGGTAGGCCATCGCGATGGGCACCCCGAGCGTCGGCGAGGCGGTGCCGCTGGTGACGATGCCGGAGGCCCCGGCCTGCCCGGGCAGGTAGACCGGGTAGCCGTGGCGGGCGATCCCCCGGCCGCGCACGATGAGGCCGGCCAGCAGCCGTTTCGGGCCCGACGCCGCGACCTTCTCGAGGGCGGCCCGGCCCACGAAGTCGCCCTTCTTGTCGAGCTTGACGACGCGGCCGAGGTTGGCCTCGAACGGGTTCACGGTGGCGTCCAGGTCGTTGCCGTAGAGGGGCATCCCGGCCTCGAGCCTGAGGGTGTCCCGGGCACCGAGGCCGACGGGCGCGAGACCGCGGGGAGCCCCCGCGCCCATCAGGGCGTCCCAGATCGCGGGCCCGTCGTCCCAGGCCAGGAAGAGCTCGAAGCCGTCCTCCCCGGTGTAGCCGGTTCGCGCCACCCAGGCCGGCAGGCCGCCGACTGCGCCTTCGGCGATGGCGTAGTAGCGCAGGCCGGCGAGGTTGACGTCGGTCAGGGGCGCGAGGATGGAGGCGGCCAGGGGGCCCTGGATGGCGACGAGGGCCGTCCGCAGCGAGGCGTCGTCGAAGGCCAGGTCGAACCCCGCCAGGCGCTCGCCGAGGGCGGCCGCGACCGCCTCGCGGTTGCCGGCGTTGGGCACGACGAGGAAGCGGGCCTCGGCCGTCCGGTAGGTGATGAGGTCGTCGATGATGCCCCCGTCTGGGGCCACGATCATCCCGTACTGGGCCCGGCCGATGGCCAGGCGGCCGGGGTCCCCGACGAGCGCGTAGGCCAGGCCGGCCGCCGCCTCCGGGCCGCTCACCCACAGCTCGCCCATGTGCGAGAGGTCGAAGAGCCCAGCCCGTTCGCGCACGGTCCGATGCTCGTCGAGGATGCCGGCGTACTGGACCGGCATCTCCCAGCCCCCGAACTCGATGAGCCGGGCGCCGGCCGCGACATGGCGGCTGTAAAGGGAGGTGCGCCGCATCAGCCGGCGGCCTGCGCGCTGGCCGGGCCGGCCGTGGCCAGGCGGCGTTCGATGGCCGGCATGGCCTCGTCGACGAGGCGCCGTTCGGTGGCATGGCTCATCACGCGGGTGGCCTCCTCGAGGTCGAACCAGCGCACCTCGTCGAACTCGTGATCGTGGCGGGCCATATCGCCGCCGGTGGCGGTCATCACGAAATAGTGGACGGTCTTGTGGATGCGCGTGCCCGACTGGACGAACCAGTACTCGATGTCCCCGGCCGGCTCGCCGATCTCGACCTCGAGACCCGTCTCCTCGACGACCTCGCGGAGAGCGGTCTGCTCCATCAGCTCGAGCTCGTTGGGGGTGCCCTTGGGCAGCGTCCAGTTGACGCCATCGCGTTCCCGGCTCCGCTTGCCGAGGACGATCTGGGGACGGCCGTCGGCGAGGCGCACGACGAGCCCTCCGGCGGAGGTCGCGCGCACGGTCCGGAGCTTCGGGCGGGGCGCCTCGCTCAGCCGGGCCACGGCGCCGCTGGGTCGCCCGCGCGGTCGCGGCGGACCGGCGCCGACGGGCTGGTCCAGGTGATCCGCGGCGTTCGGCGCAGGGGCACGAGGGCGGCCCGAGGGCCGACACGGACGGGGGGGGCCGCGCCGGCAGAGCGGCCGATGATCCCCTGGCCGAGTCCGAGCCGGCGCACCCGGTGATGGCTGCTGGGCCGCGCGAAATGGGCGCGGGGGCGGACGCCGCGGATGGCGGCGACGCTGCTCTGCATGACCGCATGGTACCTGTTCGCCGGCTCTTTGCAACGCGCTCCGGGGCACGTCTCCCGGTCGCCCTGGCTAGGCTTCGCCGGCGATGACCGCTGCCAGGCGCGCCGCCCCGTCCGCATCGATCGTGCCGCGCCCGAGGGCCAGGGCGATCTCCCGCCGTGCAGCCGCCACGTACAGCTCGATCGCACCGGGGGCCAGGGCCCGCATCGCCGCAAGATGAGCGCGCAGGGTGCCCGAGTCGCCCCGGGCGATGGGCCCGGTCAGGGCGGCCTCGATGCCCAGCCGCTCCGCGTTGGCGAGGCTCTGGCGGATGAGCGGCCCGAAGATGGCCAGCGACCCGGCCTCGTCCAGACCCGCTCCCCGGCCCAGTTCCGCGATCGCGTCGAGGAGGGCCACGAACCCGCCGGCCGAGAGGACGGCGGCGGCGTGGTAGGCGGCCTTGCCACCACCCGGCGGGATGCGCACGGCCTGGCCGCCGATGGCCTCGGCCATCTCGCGCAGCAGGGCCGTCATGGGCTCGTCGCCCTCGATGGCGATGGTCGCGCCGGGCAGGGCCGCGAGGGCGGCCTCCGGATCGGCGAAGGCGACCAGGGGATGGAAGCTGCCGGCCATGGTCCCGGCCGCCAGGGCCGGCGCCAGCACGTCGAGGCCGAGGGCGCCGCTGGTGTGGACGATGGCCTGCCCGCTGTACAGGCGCAGGCCGGCCGCGACCGTCGCGATGGCGTCGTCGGGCACGGTCAGGAAGATGATCGAGGCCTCGTCGAGGACCCCGGCCGGCTCCGGGAAGGCGCGGGCAGCGGGCACCGCCGCGCGGAACGTCGCCCGCCGCATGGGGTCGCGGCTGGCCACGGCCACGACCGGCCAGCCGGCCGCCGCGAAGGCCCGGCCGAGGGTCAGCCCGACCGGGCCGGCGCCGACGAAGCCGATGCCCGGCGGAGCGTCCGGGTCTTCGCTCCGGCCCGGCCGCGGGTGGGGATGGCGATGACCCGGCGGAAGGCCGGCGTACTCGTGATCGGGCGATCCAGCGTCCACCGGGGCATGGTACGGCCGGGTTTGGGGTCTATCGGTCACTCGAAGGGATCAGGCTCTCGAACCAGGGAGTCGTGGTGGGCGATACTGGATTCGAACCAGTGACCTCACGGATGTGAACCGTGCGCTCTAACCGACTGAGCCAATCGCCCCGGAAGCCCGCTGCGGCGGACGACTGATTATCCGGTCGCCCGGTCCTGGGCGTCAACGACGGCCAGGCTTGGCCAGCGCTCGCGCAAGTCCGCTGCGCCGCGGTCGGCGACCTCGATCCGCTTGCGGCGCCCGGCTGCTCCGGCAGCGAGTGTCACCGCGCCCGTGGGCACGCCGAGCGCCTTTGCCAAGAGGCGGCGAAGCGCCTCGTTCGCGGCACCGTCGACGGGCGCCGCGCGCACGCGCACCAGCAGGGCGCCATCGGCGTCCACGCCATCGATGCCGTCAGCGCCGCCCCGGGGCGTCAGCCGGACAGCGAACCGGACCGCCGGGATGGCCGCCTCAGCCGACGCCGACCGCGCCGGCCAGCAGGCTCAGGGCCAGGAAGGCCACGAGCGGCGACCAGTCGATCGGCCCCGTCGACGGCAGCAGGCGGCGGATCGGGCCGAGGATCGGTTCCGTGCTCTGGTAGAAGAAACGGCCGACCGGGCCCTCGAAGCGCGGGTTGACCCAGCTCAGCAGGACGCGGCCGAGGAGGACGACGTAGAGGGCGAGGACGAGCAGGCGCAGGAAGACCGCCAGATAGGCCACGGCCGGCAGTATAGGTTGGCCTCGCGGTCAGGCCGCCGGACGCTCACCGAATAGGGCGCGGCCGACGCGCACGATCGTGGCCCCCTCCTCGACCGCGACGGGGAAGTCGTCGCTCATGCCCATCGACAACGCCGGACCGAGCCTCGTGCCCGAGGCGCGCAGGCGCTCCGACTGGCGGCGAAGGGCCGTGAAGGTCGGGCGCGCCGCCTCGGCACTGACGCCCAGGCGGCCGACGGTCATGAGGCCGTCCAGGCGCAGGTTCGGCAGCCCCGCCAGCTGCGGCAGGGCGGCCTCGAGCCCGGCCGGGCTGAACCCGCTCTTGGTCGGATCCTCGTCGACGTTGACCTGGAGGAGGACGCTCCGGGGGCAGCCGCCCGCTCCGGGCTCGGCCGGGGACTCGGCCAGGAGACGGTCGAGCCGCTGCGCCAGCTCGAGCGAGTCGACCGACTCGATGACCTCGAAGAGCGCGAGGGCTGCCCGGGCCTTGTTGCCCTGGAGGTGGCCCACCAGGTGCCAGCGGGCCCCGGCCACGAGGGCCACCTTGTCGGCCGCCTCTTGCACGCGGTTCTCGCCGAGCACGGTCAGTCCGGCGGCGACCGCCGCCCGGAGCGCGGCCGGCGCCACGGTCTTGGAGACGGCCACGAGGAGGACCTCGGCGGGGTCGCGGCCGGCGCGCAAGGCGGCGCCGACGATCTGCTCGTGAACAGCCGCCGCGCGGGCAGCGAACGCGGCAACGAGGGCGGGATCGGGCTCGCCGGCCAACGCCGCGTCGCCCGGCGGCGCCCCCCGTTCGGTCAGGTCTTGCGGCGCAGGAAGGCCGGGATGTCGAGGTCCTCGGTCTCGTACGTCGGCCGGCGCGGGGTCTGGTCGGCGGTCCGCTCGACCGGTTCCCTGGCCGGCGTCACCACGGCCGCGCGCTCCGTCTCCAGCTCGCGCAGGAAGTCCCGGTTGTCACGCCCCGCAGCCGTGCCCGTAGTGATCGCATAGGGCGTTTCCGGCCGCTGGAACTCGCGCTTGCGCGAGGCGTCGAAGCCGGTCGCGATGACGGTGATCATCACGTCGTCGCCGAGGCGCTCGTCGATGACCGTGCCGAAGATGATGTTCGCCTCCGGGTCGGCCGTCTCCTTGATCACCTCGGCCGCCTCGTTGACCTCGAAGAGGCCGAGGCTTGGGCCACCGGTGATGTTGAAGAGGACGCCCTGGGCGCCGGTGATGCTGACCTCGAGGAGCGGGCTGGCGATGGCCTGGCGGGCGGCGTCGACGGCCCGGTTCTCGCCGCTGGCGCGGCCGATGCCCATGAGCGCCGAGCCGGCGTTCTTCATGACCGTGCGCACGTCGGCGAAGTCGAGGTTGATGAGTCCGGGGACGGTGATGAGGTCGCTGATGCCCTGCACGCCCTGGCGGAGCACGTCGTCGACGATGCGGAAGGCATCGACGATCGAGGTGTTCTTCTGGGCCACGTCCTTGAGCCGGTCGTTGGGGATGGTGATGAGGGTGTCGACCTTGTCGCGCAGGATCTCGGTCGCCTTCTCGGCGTTGAGACGGCGCTTGGCGCCCTCGAAGGTGAAGGGCTTGGTGACCACGCCGATGGTCAGGGCCCCGACGTCGCGGGCCACCTCGGCGATGACCGGAGCCGCGCCCGAACCGGTCCCGCCGCCCATGCCGGCGGTGATGAAGACCATGTCCGAGTCCTTGAGGGCTTCGTAGATCTTCTCCGAGTCCTCTTCCGCCGCGCGCTGTCCGATGCCCGGGTCGCCCCCCGCGCCGAGGCCGCGGGTGATCTTGTCGCCGATGCGGATCTTGTGGGGGGCGTCACTCTGGAGCAGCGCCTGCGCATCGGTGTTGAGGGCGATGAACTCGACGCCCATCATCTCGGCCCGGATCATCCGGTTGACGGCGTTGCTACCGCCACCGCCGACGCCGATGACGCGGATGAGGGCGAAGTTCTCGGAATCGGAGCGCAGCGGCATCGCGTCCTCCTTCGCCGGACCTGCCCGGCCGTTGCTGTCGATCGGCTGCCCGGCCCCCGGCACCCCAGGTGCACCGCGATCCCTCCCGGGACGGCACGGACGTCCGGGCAGTATAGCCCCGACAGCAGGGCCATGGCGATGGGCGAAATGGCCACCCGGCTGCCGGGGCGGAGAGGTGCGGTTAGGGGAAGAGGCTCCGCAGCCACTCCCGGAAGCGGCCCAGGGCGCCCCCCGCGGGCGCCGATTCGTAGCGCTCCGCGTCGCCCTCGGTGACCGCCCGGGCACCCCACATGAGGAGGCCGATCGAGGTCGAGAAGGCGGGCGTCAGGAGGTGGTCCACCAGGCCACCGACGCCCGCCGGCGAGGCCACACGGACGGGCATCTGGAGGACCTCGCGGCCCAGCTCGGCGACGCCGGCCAGCTGGGAGGCTCCGCCGGTGAGCACGAGGCCGGCGGGCAGGATGCCGCCGTGGCCGGCCGCGGCGATCTCGTCGCCCACCTTCTCGAACAGCTCGCGCATGCGCGCCTCGACGATGGCGCAGACCTCGGCCCGCTGGATCGTCCGGCCGCGCTCGTCGCCGAGCGTGTCGACCTGGATCAGCTCGGCTGGGTCGACCGAGCGCAGGTCGCACGTCCCGTGGCGGACCTTCAGGTCCTCGGCGACCTGGAGGCTCGTCTTGAGGCCGATGGCCACGTCGTTGGTGACGTTGTTGCCGCCCAGCGGCAGCACCGCCGTGTGGAACGGCGAGCCGTCGAGGAAGAGGGCGAGGTCCGTCGTGCCCGCGCCGATGTCGGCCACGGCCACGCCCAGGTCGCGCTCCGTGTCGGAGACGACCGCCTCGGCCGAGGCCAGCGGTGCAGCCACCAGCTCGTCGATGCGGACGCCGGCCGCCTGGACGCACTTGGAGAGGTTCTGTACCGCGGTCGCCGCGGCGTGGACGATGTGGACCTCCACCTCGAGGCGGATCGCGCTCATGCCGATGGGGTCCTTGACCCCCTCCTGGCCATCGACGATGTAGCCCCGGGGCAGGACGTGGAGGACCTCCCGGTTGCTGGGGATCGTGACCGCCCGGGCAACCTCGGTGGCTCGGGCCACGTCCTCGCGGCTGACCTCCTTGCGGGGCCCGCTGACGGCCACCGCGCCGCGCGAGTTCTGCGACTCGACGTGGTTGCCGCCGACGCCCACGAAGGCCGACTCGAGCTTGTAGCCCGAGAGGCGCTCGGCGCCCTCGATGGCCGCCTCGATCGAGGACTTCGTCTGGTCGATGTTGATGACGATGCCCTTCTTGAGGCCGGACGAGGCCGGTGCGCCCTTGCCGATGATGGTCAGGCTGCCGTCGCGCGAGACCTCACCGATGAGCGCGACGACCTTGCTGCTGCCGACATCGATGGCCACGAGGACCGCTTCCCTCTCCACGCCGTGGCTACCCCTTCCCGATCAATCTACGAAGTGGCGCCGGATGAGCGCCACGTTCTGGAAGATGCCAAAGCCGAACCGGATGAGCGCCACGAGGTAGAGGTCGAGGCCGAGCCGGTCGCCGACGAAGGTGAGCAGGACCGCCACCAGGGCGTTGGTGATGAAGCCGGTGATGAAGATGCGCTCGCTGAACTGGCCATCCAGTTCGGCCCGCACCGCCCCCAGGACCGAGTCGAGGGCGGCGATGATCCCGACGGCGGTGTAGCGCGCCAGCTCGAAGCTGACGTTGACCTGGAAGACGAGGCCCAGCAGGATGCCGACAAGGAGTCCCACCAGGGGTATCCACACGTCTGCTCCACCTCCTCCGGACCCGTTCGGGCAAGGCTACCCGACCGCGCCCATGCCCGCCGAACGTGGCCGCAGCCACGGCCCTTCATGGGCTCGCAGCCGGCTTGGCATAGGTGCCGCAGCGGCCGCCCTCGGGGAAGAGGTAGGCGACGGCGACGCTGGCCTCTTTGCCGGCCAGCAGGCTGGCCAGGCACTGCACCTGGGCGGCCACGAGGTCGGGGCCGCGGCCGTGCGTCGTGTAGATCCCGAAGACCGCCCGCCAGGTTCCGTCGGCTGGCCGGACCACCCAGCCTTCCTCGTCCCCGACCTCGAAGGCCAGCGACGTCGCCGAGCTGCCCAGGAGCGCCGGGGTCAGAGCACCGATGAGCCGCGCGACGGCGAGGTCGATGTCCGTCAGCTGGGCGCCGACCTGGAACGCGGTGGCAGAGGCCCGGTCGTCGCTGATGAGCGGCAGGCCGGCCGGCGGCGCGTCGCCCGCGAGGCCGAGCGCCACCCCGTCGACGTCGACCAGGAAGCGCTGTCCGTCGGCCACCCAGAGCATGATCGGCGTGCGTTCGTGGAGTTCGACGACGAGCCGGTCGGGGAGCACGACCCGGACGGCGACGGCGTCGGCGCGGAGGGGGTCGACGCTGGGCAGCTGCCGCAGGGCGCGCGCCAGGCGGGCCGTGTCGAGGGCGAAGAGGTTGGGCGGCGCGGCCGGGTCGAGGCCGAGGACGTTGGTCAGCGCGGCCGGATCGGCGTAGGTGGCCCCTTCGACGGTCAACCCGTCGGGCGCGAGGGCGAAGGCCCGCGAGGTGGTCACTCCGTAGAGGGCCAGCGCCGCCCCCAGGAGGACGATCGCGGCGAGCGCCCGAGCGGCCGTCGGCCGGCCCGCGGGTCCGCCCGCTCCCGAACGGCCGGGTCGCGGCTGTGGGCGCGACCGGGAGCGCGGTCGGGGCCCTGAGCGCTCCGTGCTCACGGCCGGGCGCTCAGGGAAGGTCCGCGCGCGTCAGGCCCGTCGGAGGCCGCGCCGCGAAGCGCTCGATGGCCAGCTCGACGATGCGGGCGCTCAGCGCCGCGAAGTCCAGGCCGCCTTCGTGGCAGAGGATGGGGAAGAGGCTGATGGGCGTGAATCCCGGGATCGTGTTGATCTCGGACAGGTAGATCCGGCCGCCGTGGACAAGGAAGTCGACCCGGCCGAAGCCACTCGCGCCGATGGCGCTGAAGGCCGCCCGGGCCAGCTCGCGGACCCGCTCGGCGACCGCCGGACCGATCTCGGGCCGGGCGATGGTGCGCGACAGGCCGGCCGCGTACTTCGCTTCGTAGTCGTAGAACTCGTGGCCCGGCACGACCTCGCCGGGGCCGAAGGCGACCGTCCGGGTAGCGTTGCCGAGCACGCTCACCTCCAGCTCGCGGGGGGCCGCGAGATAGGCCTCGGCCAGGACGAGGTCGTCCCAGCGGAAGGCCTCGGCGAGCGCCGCCTCGAGGTAGGGCGGTTCATCCGGCCTGTGGACGATGCTCGTGCCCACGCTCGAGCCCAGCCGCGCCGGCTTGATCATCAGGCGGCGATCGGGCAGCCGCCCGGCGAAGGCAACGAGGCGGGCCAGCGCCGCCTGGGGATCGTTGTCGTAGTCCGTGCGCGCCAGCGTCTCGAAGGGCACGACCGGCATCTCCAGCGAGCGGGCCAGGCGCTTGAAGAGGACCTTGTCCATGCCCAGCGCTGACGCCGCGACGCCGGAGCCGGTGTAGACGAGGCCGGCCGCCTCACACAGGGCCTGGACCGTGCCGTCCTCGCCGAATGGTCCGTGCAGGGCGATCCAGACGACCGGCGCTGGGTCGCGCCGGGCCAGCCGGGCGAGCGCGGCCGACGCATCCAGGGGCCCCTCGCCGCCCATGGCGGCCGGGTCATCGTAGGCGACCGGCGCGAGCTTCGGGTCGTGGGCCGCCTCGGGCAGGCGCCACCAGCCGCCGCCGAGGTCGATCAGCCAGGCCTCCACGGGGTGGCCCCGGCCGGCCATGGCCGCGGCGATCGCCCGGCCCGACACGAGCGAGACGTCGTGCTCGGCCGAGGGCCCGCCCAGGAGCACGGCCACCGGCGTCCCGGGGTCGAGCCGGACGGCGTCCATACCCGCTGCTGCGGCGCTGGCGCCTGCGCGGACCTGGCTCATGCCGCCACCCAGGCGCTCCAGTCGCCGGCGAAGACGACCTCGAAGCGCAGCTCGACGCCGGTCTCACGCCTGACGCGGGCGCGCATCTGCTCGGCCAGGTGACGGACGTCGGCGGCAGTCCCCCGGTCATCGTTGACGATGAAGTTGGCGTGCTTCTGGGAGACGACGACTCCGCCGACGCGCAGGCCCTTGAGGTCGAGGCCGTCGATGAGCGCTCCGGCCGAGGGCCCTTCGGCCGGGTTCCGGAAGATGCTGCCGGCGCTCGGCTGGCCGAGGGGCTGGTGCTCGCGGCGCCAGCGCCGGATGGCCTCGAGGCGGACGTCGATGGCCGCGGGATCGTCCTGGGCGAGCCGGAAGCGCGCCCACGTGACGACGAGCGGCGCGCCCTCCGGCGCCGCCTTGAGCACCGAGTCACGGTAGCCCAGCCCGAGCGCCGTGGCATCGAGCACCGCCTCCTGGCCGTCGGCACCGATGACCCCCGCCTCGGCCAGGACGCCCCGCACGTCGGCATCGTGGGCGCCGGCGTTGGCCCACACCGCGCCGCCGACCGTGCCCGGGATGGCCAGGCCGAACTCGAGCCCGGTCAATCCGGCGTCTCGGGCCAACGTGGCCGCCTTGGCCATCGGCAGCCCCGCTTCGGCGACCAGGTCGCCGCCCTCGATGCGCACGCCTGCAGCTCGGTCGAGGACGACCAGCCCGGCCAGCCCGGCATCGCTGACGACGAGGTCGGAGCCCCGGCCGAGGAGGAAGAGCGGCAGCTCGCGCGCCCGCGCCAAGCGGACCAAGGCGCGCAACTCGAAGAGGTTGTGGACCTCGGCGAAGAGATCGGCCGGACCGCCGACGCGCATCGTCGTCAGGCGGGCGAGCGGTTCGCGGCGCGACGTCTTGATGCCCACGCGACGCTGGATCTCGGTGCCCAGGCGGGTCGCCTGGTCATCCTCCAGGTGCCCCAGGACCGCGCCGCCGACCGTCATGCGGCGCCCGAGGCGATGGCCGCGATGGCGGCCGGGCTGGGCAACGCGCGGCGCTCGGCCAGGGCCAGGACGAGCTCGGCGACCGCCGCAGCCGCACCGGGACGGCCGAGGGCCCGACTGGCGGCAGCCATCGCGGCACGCCGGGCGGGATCCTCGAGGCCGGCCAGCGCGGAAAGCAGCGCCGGGCCGTGGAAGGCCTCGTCGGCGATGACGATCGCCGCCCCGGCGTCGCCAAGGACGCGGGCGTTGGCGGCCTGATGGCCCGCGGCGTGGGGATACGGGACCACGATCAGTGTCCGGCCGAGCGCGGTCACCTCGGCCAGGGTCGAGGACCCCGCCCGGCCGACCACGACGTCCGCGGCGGCCAGGGCGTCGGCCATCTCGGCACCCAGGAACTCAGGGGCGCGGTAGCGACCCCGGAGGGCTTCGGGCAGGGCCAGGCGCCGTCGTTCGGCTGCGGCGCCGCCGCCGGCGCCCGTGAGGTGGACGACCGTCCACCGTTCGACGAGCGCCGGCAGGGCCGCGTCGATGGCGTCGTCGAAGCGGCGCACGGCCTGGGAGCCCCCGAAGACGAGCAGGACCCGGTCCTCGGGCAGAAGGCCGAGGCGGGTCCGGGCGGCCCGGGCGTCGCTGCCGGCGAGCGGCCGCGTCGGCGTCCCGGTCAGGTAGCCCTGGCGGCCCAAGGCAGGTCCCGTCTCGGCGAAACTGAGGGCCACGGCCGAGGCGAGGCGGGCGGTGGCCCGGACGCTCCGGCCGGGCACGAGGTTGCCCTCCCAGAGCAGGCTCGGCACGCCCAGCGCCCGCGCGGCGGTCAGTACCGGCACGGCCACGTAGCCGCCGGTCGTGAAGATGGCCGCCGGCCGCCAGCGCGCCAGAAGGGCCAGGGCCTGGGGGACGGAGGCCAGCAGGCGAAGCGGATCGACCACGAGGTTCATCGACCGGTCGACGGTGCGCAGGGAACGCAGCCAGAGTCGGCGCAGCGGGATGCCGGCCTCGGGCACCAGGGTCGCCTCCAGGCCGCGCCGGCCGCCGACCCAGAGCACCTCAAGGTCGGCGTGACGCTCGCGCAGCGACCGGACGACTGCCAGTGCCGGCAGGATGTGACCGCCGGAACCACCGCCGGCGATGAGGATCCGCATCGTTCCAGGCGCCTCGAGCTTGGGTCTCTCGGGAGACGGAGAGGAGGATACCGACCGCCACGAAGCTGACCGTGAGCGACGAGCCGCCGTCGCTCACGAAGGGCAGCGTGATGCCGGTCACGGGCAGGAGGTTGACCACGACGGCCATGTTGATGAACGCCTGCAGGCTCAGCCAGGCCGTGACGCCGATGGCCAGCAGGCCGCCGAACGTATCCGGAGCGCGGAGGGCGACGCGAACCCCCCGGTAGGCCAGGACCACGAAGAGGGCGATGACGAGCAGGCCGCCGATGAGCCCGAACTCCTGGCCGACGACCGCGAAGATGAAGTCGTTCGAGGCGTTGGGCAGGACCAGCCCGGCCGCGGCGCCGCTCGGTCCCAGCCCCTCCCCCAGGACGCCGCCAAGGCCGAGGGCGAGGAGCCCTTGGACGGTGTGGAAGCCATCGCCCTGGGCATCCTTCCAGGGGTCGAGGAACGTCAACACGCGCTGGAGCTGGTAGGCGTTGCTGGCCACCACGAGAGCCGCGGCGGCGGCACCGGCGGGCACCAGCAGCAGGAACTGCCAGAGGTTGGCCCCGGCCACGAAGAAGAGGGTCAGGGCAGTCAGGGCGAGGACCGAGGCGGTGCCCAGGTCGGGCTCCCGGAGGACGAGCACGATGGCCGGCGCCGTCAGCAGCAGCACCGGCAAGGTGCCGTGGATCACGCTCGAGATGCGCTGGCCGCGGGTGGCCAGCCAGTGGGCCAGGTAGACGATCAGGGCGAGCTTGGCGAACTCGGCGGGGTGGATCGCCGGCAGGGGGCCGAGCTTCAGCCAGCGCGCCGAGCCACCCACGACCGTGCCCACCCCCGGCATGAGGACGACGAGCAGGAGCACGAGGGCGGCCACGAACATGGGCAGCGAGACGAGCCGCCAGAAGCGATAGTCGAGGCGCATCGCGGCGACCATGCCGACGATGCCGATGGCCGCCCAGATGAACTGGGGCCCGACGTCCGCGAGACTGTCTTCCTGGCTGAGGTAAGCCCGCAGCCCGGAGCTGGAATAGACCATCAGGATGCCCATCGCCGCGAGGGCGAGGACCGTGACCAGGATCGCGTAGTCCGGCGCGTGGCGCTCCCGCACGAGGGTCACCGTGCGCGAGCGGCCCCGGGCTGACGCCCGGCCCGCGAGGCGCGGCTGGGCCGGCTTGGTGCGGCCGCGGGTGCGCGGAACGGGCAGGGCGACCGAGTCGTTGTTCATGACGGCCGGCCCGCCACGAGGGCCTCGACGGCGGCCCGGAAGGCGCGCCCCCGGGCGGCGTAGTCGGCGAACATGTCGAAGCTGGCGGCGGCGGGGCTGAGCAGGACGGTGGCGACTGCGCCCTCGGCCGCGTTCGCGAGCTCGTGGCGGGCGATGGCCGTGGCCCGCTCGACGGCCGCCTCCAGCGACGCGCAGCGCTCGACGCGCCCGTGGCCGGCGGCGCGGAAGATCCGTTCGAAGTCGGGCGTGCTCTCGCCGATCAGGAGAACCGCCGTGGCACGCTCGACGGCGACCCGGGCCAGCTCGTCGATGGCCAGGTCCTTGGAGCGCCCGCCGGCGATGAGCACGAGCGGCGGCCGGAAGCTGCGCAGCGCGGCGATGACCGCGTCGGGCTGGGTGCCCTGGGAATCGTTGCCGTAGCGGATGCGCTCGTGGCCGGCGACGGTCTCGAGGCGGTGCTCGACGCCGCGGACGGCGGCGACGGCCCGCCGGATCGCGTCCGGGGCAACCCCGAAGAGGAGCCCGACGGCGACCGCGGCCATGACG
>JBIOIE010000024.1:0-13116 GCA_044449605.1 Candidatus Limnocylindrales bacterium
AAGAAGGCGGGCCAGCGTCGCCACCGGAGCGCGGGACCCCGGAACCAGCGAGTCGAGCAGCCGATCGATGGCCGGATCCTCGAGCGCATCGAGCCCGTCCGCCTCGGCCCGGTAGGGCAGGCCGGCCTCGAGGGCCGCCGCAGCGTAGGGCGCCAACTCGGCGTTAGTGCGGGCAAGGACCGCGTGGCTGGGCGGCTCGCTGGCGCGCAGGGCCGGCGCCCAGGCGGCCAGCAGGCGCCGGGCCCGGGTCACGTCATCGGCCGGATCGGCGGCCAGGATGATGCCCCCGACCGCGTCCGGCCGGGCCACGATGCGCTTCGCGAAGCGCTCGCGGTTGTGCTCGACGAGGCGGGTCGCATGCTCGACGACGGCGGCCGGACAGCGCCGATTCGTGACGAGGTCGACGCGCCGGAGGCCGGGCAGCCGCGCCGCCAGATCGAGGATCCGGCGCACGTCGGCGAGGCGCCAGGCGTAGATCGTCTGGTCGTCGTCGCCGACCATGAAGATGTCGTTGGCCGGCGCGGCCAGCAGCAAGGCCAGACGCAGCTGGGCGCGGTCGAGGTCCTGCGACTCGTCGACGAGCACCGCCGAGCAACGCTCCCGCCAGCGGACAAGGAGGCCGGCATTCGCTTCGAGGCGGTCGAGGGCGTGGCCGACGAGGTCGTCGAAGTCGAGTGCGCGCCGGGCGGCCAGCGCGGCCTCGTAGGCGACGAAGGCGCCGAGGACCGGGGACGGCGCCCGGCCGGCCGCCCGCTCCTCGGCGATCCGGGCGACGACCGTCGTGGCGTCGGCGCCCGCGTCGAGCTTGAGGCGCGAGAAGGCGTCGTCGAGGCGGCGCAGTTCGCCCGGGGCCAGGCGCCGTCCGGCCAGCTCCGCGAGCAGCTCGGCTCGGTCGACGAGGTCGACGCTCGACCCGGCGTCGACGAGGATCTCCCGACCGAGGGCGTGGAACGTGCGCACGCGGACCGCGCCCGGCTCGAGGCCGAGCGGCACCAGCGCGTCCCCGAGGCGCTCGCCCAGCTCATCGGCCGCCCGCCGGTTGAAGGTCAGGGCGCAGATCCGTTCCGGCAGCATCCCCGTGGCGATGCGCCAGGCGACGCGGGCGACGAGCGTCGTGGTCTTGCCCGAGCCCGCCGGCGCGACACACAACACGGGGCCGGGCGGCGCCGTGGCGGCGTCGTGCTGATCCGGCGAGAGGCGGGCCAGGCGTTCGGCGACGGAGGGATGCACGGCGGGCATGGTCGGTGGCCGCACTCACCGCCGGCTTGGCCGACAATCTCCTCGTGACTCCGCAACTGCAGACCACCCTCGAGCGGCTGCCCGACGCGCCCGGCGTCTACCTCATGCGCGACGCCCGGGGCACGGTCCTCTACGTCGGCAAGGCCCAGAGCCTGCGCAGCCGGGTGCGCAGCTACTGGCAGCAGCGAGGGGCGGGCGAGCAGCCCCTGCTCATCGAGTCGGCCCTCGATCGGGTCGCCGACGTCGAGTACACGCTGACCGACTCGGTCAGCGAGGCGCTCCTCCTCGAGGCAACACTCGTCAAGCGCAACCAGCCCCGCTACAACGTCCGTCTCAAGGACGACAAGAGCTACCCCTACATCAAGGTCACCCTGGCCGACGACTTCCCGCGCATCGAGCGCACCCGCAAGCTGCCCGTCGACGGCAGCCGCTACTTCGGCCCCTACTCGTCGGCGAGCAGCGTCGACGAGGCCATGAACCTCATCCGCCGCCTCTTCCCCTTCCGGACCTGCGGGCTCGACATCAAGCTCGGCAAGCGCGCCCTCCAGCGGCCCTGCCTCCTGTACCACATCAAACGCTGCCAGGGTCCCTGCATCGAGGCCATCGGGCCCCAGGACTACCGGCGCGACATCGAGCAGGTGATGCTCTTCCTCGAGGGCCGCAAGGAGGCCGTCGCGAAGGCACTCCGCCACGAGATGGAGGCGGCCTCGGACCGCCTGGACTACGAGCGGGCGGCGAGCCTGCGCGACAAGGTGCGCGCGATCGAGAAGACGATGGAGAGCCAGAAGATGGCCGCCCATGCCCGGACCGAGGAGGACGTGCTCGGCTTCGCCCGCAGCGGCGCTGCCGGAGCGGTCCAGCTCTTCGCAGTGCGCGAAGGCCTCATCGTCTCGCGCGACGTCTTCGTGCTCGAGAACGTCGCCGGCGTCGACGATGCCGATGCGCTCTCGGCTTTCGTGAAGCAGTACTACGCCACCGCCGGGTCGGTGCCGCCGCGCGTCCTGGTGCCCGAGCCCCTACCGGACGAGGCCGACCTCGTCGCCCTCCTCTCGGCGCGGCGGGGCCGGCCGGTGGCCTTCGCCACACCACAGCGTGGCCGCAACCGGGAGCTCATGGCGCTGGCCGCGCGGAACGCCGCCGCCACCCTCGCTCGCGAGCAGGCGCGCTGGCTGGCCGACGAGGGCAAGACGCTCGAGGCGCTGACGGAGCTGGCCGACGCCCTCGGCCTCGGTGCGCCCCCGACTCGGATCGAGTGCTACGACATCAGCAACATCCAGGGCTCCAGCACGGTCGGCAGCATGGTCGTCTTCGAGGATGGCCGGCCGCGCAGCGGCGAATACCGCCGCTTCAGGATCCGTACTGTCCAGGGCCCCGATGACTTCGCCAGCCACCAGGAGGTGCTCCGCCGGCGGTTCGGCCACGCCCTGCGGGCGGAGGAGGGGAGCGCCGAGGAGCTGCGCTGGCGGCTGCCGGGGCTCGTGCTCATCGACGGCGGCAAGGGCCAGGTCAGCGCCGCCCGGGCCGTCCTCGACGAGCTGGGTCTCCACGACATGGCCCTTGCTGGGCTGGCCAAGGAGCGCGAGGAGCTGTTCCTGCCCGGCCGCTCCGAGCCGATCGTGCTGCCGGTGACGAGCCCGGCGCTCTACCTCGTCCAGCGCCTGCGCGACGAGGCCCACCGCTTCGCCATCACCTACCACCGCCAGCTGCGGGCCAAGGCCCAGGTCCGCTCGGTCCTCGACGAGCTGCCCGGCGTAGGGCCGGCGCGCAAGCGGGCGTTGCTGCGGGTCTTCGGCTCCGCCCGCCGGATCCGCGAGGCGAGCGTCGAGCAGGTCGCCGCGGTGCCCGGCATCGGAGCGGCCTTGGCGGCCCGGATCAAGGCCGGCCTCGAGAGCTGAGCCCCGGCGCGACCGCGAGTCGGGACTGCTATAGTCCCGCCGAATGCGCCGCCTGATCCCCTTCCTCATCGTGGCCGTGGGCCTTGCCGCGCTCGCCGTGGTCGTGCTGCCCAACTTCCCTCGGTTCCTCGGCGGCGACCCGCAGTATGCGGAGACGCGTCTCGGCCTCGACCTGCGGGGCGGCCTGCAGGGCGAGTACCAGGCCATCACCACCGACGGCTCGACGCCGAGCAGCGCCGACATGGGCACGATCCGGACGATCATCGAGAACCGCGTCAACGCCAGCGGCGTGGCCGAGCCGCTGGTCTACACGTCCGGCAGCGACCGGATCGTCGTCGAACTGCCCGGGGTCTCCGACCAGCAGGCCATCCGCCAGCTCATCGGCTCGACCGGCCGGCTCGTCTTCGTGCCCATCCCCAGTGGCACCACGCCGCCCGCCCAGGGCACCCAGATCGACCCGACGCTGCCGGCCCTCTTCGCCGGCGACCAGGTCGACCCGAGCCAGGTCGCACCCGGTATCGACAGCACGACCGGCGAGCGGACCGTCCAGTTCGCCCTCAAGAGCGACGGCGCCAAGGCCTTTGCCACCTACAGCTCGGCCAACGTCGGCCAGTACTTCGCCATCGTCCTCGACGGCAACGTCGTCTCGGCGCCGGTCATCCGCGAGGCGATCACGGACGGGCGGGGCCAGATCAGCGGCAGCTTCACGACCGCGGACCAGCAGCTCCTCGTCAACACCCTGAAGTTCGGCGCCCTGCCTCTCGCCCTGCGCGAGCTGAGCTTCAACTCCATCAGCGCGACCCTCGGCGCGTCGTTCCTGTCGGCCAGCCTGCTGGCCGGTCTGATCGGCATCAGCCTCGTCTTCCTCTTCATGCTCATCCACTACCGCCTGCCCGGCGCCGTGGCCTGCCTGGCCCTGATCTACTACGCGATCGTCGTCTTCGCCATCTTCCGGCTCGTGCCGGTGACCCTGACGCTCGCGGGGGTCGCCGGCTTCATCCTCTCGGTGGGCATGGCGGTGGACGCCAACATCCTCATCTTCGAGCGGACCAAGGAAGAGCTGCGGGCGGGCAAGACGATCACGACGGCCGTCGAGGCCGGCTTCAACCGGGCCTGGAACTCGATCCTCGACTCGAACGTGTCGAGCCTCATCACGGCCAGCATCCTCTACTTCTTCGGCAGTTCGACGATCCGCGGCTTCGCCCTGGTCCTCATCATCGGCGTGCTCATCTCGATGTTCACGGCCATCTCGGTCAGCCGCTCGATCCTGCGCTGGGTCGTCCGCCAGCCGGGGGCCCGGCGGGCCGGCCTCTATGGCGTGCGTGAGGAGGAGTTCTCGGTCGTCGGGACGCGCAGCCGCGCGCGCGAGGCCGGTGCGCGTGTTTGACCTTATCGGCAAGCGCCGCTGGTTCTTCCTCTTCAGCGGCCTGATCACGATCCCCGGCCTGATCTTCACCCTGCTGACGCCCTTCAGCGACGGCAAGGCGGGTCTCGACTTCTCGATCGACTTCACGGGCGGCACCATCTGGGAGATCCGCTTCCAGAACGGCACCCCCGATCCCGCGCAGGTCAAGAGCGTGCTGGCCAGCCAGGGCATCACCGACGCGACGGTGGCCCTTACGACCCGCTCGACGGGCGAGTACGTGCTCATTCGCATGCCTCCAGTCGGCCTCATCGAGGCGCCGACGGTCACCCCGACGCCGATCCCGACCGTCTCGCCGAGCCCCTCGGCGTCCGCCAGCGCTTCGTCCGCCGCGACGAGCAGCCCCGCCCCCAGCGCGACCAGCAGCCCGGCCTCCAGTGCGACCAGCAGCCCCGCCTCCAGCGCGGCGCCGAGCCCGTCTCAGGGCGCCTCCCCAAGTCCGACGCCCAGTCCGACGCCAAGCCCGACGCCCAGTCCGACGCCAAGCCCGACGCCCAGCCCCACGCCGACGGCGACACCATCGAACGCCGGCATCGGCCTGCCCACGAGCGGTAAGGGCGGCGACATCGTGACCGCGTTGAAGGCCGCCTTCGGACCCATCGCCGACGTCTCGCAGGCGACCACGGTCGGCCCGGTGGTCAGCCGCGACCTCATCAACCAGGCCCTCCTGCTCATCCTCTTCGGGTCGCTGGGCATCCTCATCTGGATCACCATCCGCTTCCACGACGTGCGCATGGGCGTCACGGCGCTGGTGGCGCTCCTCCACGACGTGATCGTCGTGGTCGGCATCTTCGCCATCCTGGGCACCTTCTTCCGGGTCCAGATCGACGCCCTCTTCGTGACCGCGATGCTGACCGTCATCGGCTTCAGCGTGCACGACACGATCGTCGTCTACGACCGCATCCGCGAGAACCGCTTCCGCCATGCCGGCGAGCCGTTCGCGGCCATCGTCAACCACAGCCTTCTGCAGACCCTCGGCCGTTCGATCAACACGTCGATGACCGTGATCCTGACGCTGACGGCCCTGCTCCTCTTTGGCGGCGAAGCGATCCGGGTCTTCGTCCTTGCTCTCCTCATCGGCATCACCTCCGGCACCTATTCGTCGATCTTCAACGCGAGCCCGCTCCTCGTCGTCTGGCATGAACGCGACGACCGGAAGCGCCAGGCGCAGCTGACGGCCGCCCGCGCGGGCCGCTAAGCCGCGGTGGAGCCGGCGGTGGCATCCTCGCCTCCGATGGCCGGACCGCTGCCCACCCAGCCCTGGCGCCTGCCCGACCCGGTCGCGCTCGACGCCGACCTCCTGGCCGAGGGCGCCCGACGCGGCCTGAGCGAGCGGACCCTGCGCATCCTCGTCTCCCGGGGCCATCGCAGTCCGGCCGACCTGGCCGCCTTCTTCGACCCGCCCGCCAGTGCCCTTCATGACCCGGGATCGTTGCCGGACGCCGCGCAGCTGCGGGCCCGCGTCGCCCGGGCCCTGGCGTCGGGTGAGCGCATCCTCGTCTTCGGCGACTTCGACGCGGACGGCCTGACCGGCTGCGCCATCCTCGTCCTCACCCTGCGGGCCATCGGGCTCGATGCCGAGGCCCACGTCCCGGACCGTCTGGCCGAGGGGCATGGGCTGTCGCTGGCGGCCGTGGAGCGGGCGCGCGCCGAGGGTCGGACGCTCATCTTCACCGTCGACACGGGCACCTCGAGCGGTGCCGAGATCGCGGCCGCGGCCGCGCTCGGCATCGACGTCATCGTCACCGACCACCACCACGTCCCCGAAGTCCTGCCCCCGGCCGTCGCGGTGGTCAACCCCCATCGGCCCGGCAGCGCTTACCCGGACGACCGCCTGGCCGGTACCGGGGTCGCCTTCAAGGTCGCCCAGCTGCTTCTAGCCGACGCCGGCGCGGACCCGAGGGCGGCGCTGGAGTTGGCCGATCTCGCCCTCATCGGCACGGTGGCGGATCTGGCCCCCATCGTCGGCGAGAACCGGGCGATCGCTCGCCTCGGACTGGAGCGCCTGCGCCGCGAACCGCGGCCCGGCCTCGCCGCTCTGCTTTCGAGCGCCGGCGTGCGCCCGGAACGGATCGACCTCGAGACGGTGGCCTTCAGCCTGGCGCCGCGCCTGAACGCCGGCGGCCGGGTCGGTGACGCGACCATCGCCGTGCGGCTCCTGCTCGCCGCCACGCCGGCTGAGGCCGAGCCGCTCGCGGCCGAGCTGGAGCTGGCCAATCGGACCCGCCGCGACCTGACCGGCAGCGTCCTCCAGGAGGCGACCGCGGCGGCCGACCTCGAGCCCGACGCCCCCGCCATCGTCGTGGCCGGAGCCTGGCCGGTCGGCATCATCGGCCTCGTCGCCGGGCGCCTGGCCGAGGCCCGCGGCCGGCCGGCCGTCGTCTTCGCCAGCGGCGCGGAGCCCTGGCGCGGTTCGGCCCGTTCGCCCGACGGGTTCGACCTCGCCGTGGCGTTCGCTTCCTGCGCCCCACTGTTCGAGCGACACGGCGGCCACCCCGGCGCCGCCGGCTGCACGATGCCGGGCGTCAACTTCGCGGCCTTCCAGGAGCGCTTCCTGGCCCTCGCTGCCGAGGGATCGGTGGATCGGACCGGGCCGGGCCTTGCGCTCGATCTCGTCCTGGAGGCCATCGACGTCGACTACCGGCTCTATCGCGATCTCCAGGCGCTGGAGCCGACCGGCTCGGGGAATCCGCGTCCGCTGGTCGGTGTCAGCGGACTGCGCGTGGCCCGCGCCCGGGCCGCCAACGGCGGGCACGCCCAGGTCACGCTGCGCCGCGGCCGGGAGGTGCTCGACGCGGTCGCCTTCGGCCGGCCCGACCTGGCCACGCTCGGCGAGGGGGAGGCTGTCGACCTCGTCGTTCGGGTGGCCAGCCGCATCTTCGGCGGCTACGAGACGCTCCAGCTCGAGATCGTCGATGCGGCCCCCGGCGGCTTCCTCGAGGACCTGGCCCGGCCGTTGCAGCGAGCCGCGTCGTGACCGACGGGCCGGCGCTTCCGCCACCAGCCAAGCGGTCCTGGCTGCCCGGCGGGGGAGGGCCGGCGGCGCTCCTCGCGTTCGGGGCGCTTCTCGTCGGCGCGGTCCTCAGCCTGGCCCTCCTGTTCGGCCGGTTCGACCTGGGCGCCGGCCCGAACCCGGGAGGGGGCGGGGGCCGGACGCCGAACGCGAGCGTCATCGTCACCCCAGCGCCCTCGCCGTCAGCGCCGCCCGCGTTCGCGGGCACGATCCTGTTCGCCCAGGGCGGGAACATCTGGGCCATCAACGGCAGGTCGGTCGAGCAACTGTCGCAGACCGGCCACGACGCGATGCCCGCCTGGTCGCCCGATGGCCGCTCGATCGTCCTCGTCGAGACCCGTTCGGAGACCAGCCGGCTCGTCTGCGCGGCCGCCCTGAGCACGTACCAGCTCGACTACCCCGTCCTCGTGCGCATGGCCGCCGACGGCAGCAGCCGCCAGGACATCAAGAGCGGCCTCATCCACGAGGCCAGCGCTGGACGGGACTTCTTCCGCTGGCTGCTCCAGCCGGCCGTGAGCCCCGACGGCACGACCATCGCGCTGGTCGGCGATGCCCAGGATCCCTGCCGGCGGACGACCAGCGTGAGCCACGTCACGCTGGCCACGCTGCCCTTCGGCGGGGGCAGCCTCACCTCGCTCGGTGTCCCCGACGACTACCCGCAGGGCCACGACGACCCCCAGTGGAGCCCCGACGGCACCCGCCTGGCCTTCACCTACAACGCCCGCTCCGGGTCCATCGGCGCGCCGAAGATCGGGCTCCTGACGATGAAGGGCCGCGGATTGCGGATCCTCATCTCGGGCGGCTACGCGCAGCCGGCCTGGTCGCCCGACGGCCTTTACCTGGCGGCCGTGCGCACGACCGGGAGCGGCCGGGACATCGTCGTCATCCGGGTCCGGGACGGGGCCGTGGTGGCCCGCCTGACCGCCGACGGCCGGAGCTTCGCGCCCATCTGGGCGCCCGATGGGACCGCCATCGCCTACCTCAAGCTGACCGACCTCGGGGTCGACCTCCACCTCCTCCAACTCGAGCCGCCGGCCGCGCCGGGCGCGGTACCCGTCCTGGCGGGCGACCTCGCCCTCACCGACTCGGCCGCGATCGACCCGCTCTCACGCCCGTCGTGGTTCGATCCGGCCGTGGCGCCGGCCCCGGCCGCGCCCTCCCCGACGCCATCCGCGTCGCTACCCTGAGGCCGGTGAGCGCGCCCGGTTACCTGCTCCGCCTCGACGCCCGCCTGCGGTCCGTCGGCAGCTGCCTCTGTCTTGGGCTCGACCCCGATCCGGCCGCGATGCCCGACGGCTTCCGCGACGGGCTGGCCGGCCTCGAGCGCTTCACCCGCCTGCTCCTCGAGGCGGCCCTGCCGTACGCGGCCGCGGTCAAGCCGAACCTGGCCTTCTTCGAGGCCTATGGGAGCGCCGGTCTGGCGATGCTGGAGCGCATCCGGGCCCATATCCCGGCCGACGTGCCCGTCATCGCGGATGTCAAGCGGGGCGACATCGGCAGCACCGTGGCCCGCCAGGCGGTGGCGCTGTTCGACGCCCTCGGGGCCGACGCCGTCACGGCCAGCCCCTATCTCGGCTCGGACGCGCTCGAGCCGCTCCTTGCTCGCGCCGATCGGTTCGTCTACGTCCTCTGCCGCACGACCAACCCCGGCGGGGCCGAGTTCCAGGGCCTCGTGGTCGCGCCGGATGCAGCCCTGGGACGACCGGCCGAGCCCCTCTACCGACGCGTAGCGGCCCATGCCGCTCGCTGGCACGAACGGTTCGGCACGGTCGGCCTGGTCGTCGGCGCGACCGCACCGGCGGAGTTGGCCGAGGTCCGTGCCGCCGTCCCCACGCTGGCCTTCCTGGTGCCCGGCATGGGCACCCAGGGCGGCGCCATCGAGGCCGTCCTCGCGGCCGGCCCGGCTCGAGCAGGCGTCGCCGGGGCGACGACCGCGGGGGCCCTGGTGGCCAACGTCTCGCGGGCCATCGCCGCCCAAGCGCCCGGGGCGGTCGACCCGGGGGAGGCCATGGCGACGGCCGCCCGGGAGTGGTCGGCCCGGCTCGCGGTGCTAGGATGACCGCGGGTCTCGGGGCCTGACCTCGAGCCGTTCAGGAGTCGACACCGACGATGCCGTTCAACATCGGTCCCGGCGAGTTGCTGCTGATCCTGGCCATCGCCCTGCTGGTCATCGGTCCCGGCCGCCTGCCCGACGTCGGTGCGGCCCTGGGCAAGTCGATCCGCGAGTTCCGGAAGGCCTCGACCGACATCCAGGACGCCGTCAACCTGCAGCCCCGGCCGGCCCTGACACCGCCCGCAGCGCCTGACGCCAGCGCGGCCCTCACCTCCGACGAACGCGCCGAGCTGGAACGGCTGCGCCGGGAGCACGCTGCGGCGGCGGGCGCCGACGGGCCCAGCCAGCCGGCCTGACGGCCCGGGCGCGGCCCAATGGCTGAAGTCGAGATGGGCCGCGAGGCCGACCCGGCCGCGCGCGGCGGCACACCCGTTCCGGCGGCGGGGACCGAGCACGGCGCGGTGATGAGCCTGGTCGACCACCTGAGCGAGCTGCGCCGGCGGCTCGCCATCACCGTGCTCGCCCTGATCATCGGTACGGTCGTCGGCTTCCTGGTCTCCGATCGGCTCCTGGACATCCTGCGTGCCCCGATCGGCGACCAGACCCTCATCTACCTTTCGCTGGGCGGGGCGTTCTCGATCCGGATCCAACTGGCGCTGATGGTCGGCATCGCCATCGCCTTCCCGGTCATGGCCTGGCAGCTCTGGCGCTTCGTGTCGCCCGGCCTGACCCCCCACGAGCGAACCATCGCCCGGCCCTGGGTGCCCTTGATGATCGTCTTCTTCGTCCTCGGCGTCGCCGTCGCCTACGTCATCCTGCCCTTCGCGGCGGCCTTCCTGCGCAGCTTCGAGATCCCCGGCGTGCTCGAGTCGCGGCTCACTGCGGAGGCCTACTTCGGCTTCGTGGCCATGCTCTTCCTGGCCTTCGGCGCGGTCATGCAGTTCCCCATCGTCCTCGTGGTCCTGAACCGCATCGGCATCCTGCCCCTGGCTCGCCTCACCGCCCACCGTCGCTATGTGCTGTTGGGCATCCTCGTCTTCGCCGTCGTGGTGACGCCTGGTGGCGACGTCGTGAGCCCGTCGGTGATGACCGTCGTGATGTACGCCCTCTATGAGCTGACCATCCTGCTCATCCGCCGCTCGGACCGCCGCACCGCCCGTGCCTGATCCGCGCCAGCACGTCGCCGTCATCAGCGGGCTCTCGGGCTCGGGCAAGACGGCGACCAGCAAGCTCTTCGAGGACCTCGGCTACACGGTCGTCGACAACCTGCCCGCCGAGCTGGTGCCCGAGCTGGCCGAGTTGGTCGCCTCCGATCCCCGCCGCTTCGAACGGACGGCCGTCGTCCTGGACGTCCGCTCGGGCGACCCGCGGGTGGGCCTGGGCGGCATCCTGGGTGCCCTCGAGGGCCGTGGCATCACCCCCCAGGTCTTCTTCCTCGAGGCCCGCGACGAGGTCCTCATCCGGCGTTACAGCGAGACCCGGCATCGTCATCCGCTCGACAACGCAGCCGGCATCGCCGCCTCGGTCACCGAGGAGCGCCGCCTCCTCGAGGAAGTCCGGGAGCAGGCCGACGTCATCATCGACACCTCGGACCTCTCGGGCCGTCAGCTGCGCGAGCGGATCTACGGGGCCATCGGCGCGGTCGAGACGCCCGGTCGGATCGCCCTCCAGCTCATCAGCTTCGGCTACAAGTATGGGATCCCCCTCGAGGCCGACATCGTCTTCGACGTGCGCTTCATGGAGAACCCCTTCTACGACCCGGACCTGCGCTCGATCTCGGGCCTGACCGAGCCCGTCCGGGCCTTCATCCTGGCCCAACCGGTCGCAAACCGGTTCCTGGCTTTCGCCCACGAGTTCTTCGCCTTCGCCATCCCCGCCTTCATCTCCGAGGGCCGCAATCGCCTGACCGTCGCCGTGGGCTGCACGGGTGGTTTCCACCGCTCGATCACCATCGCCGAGGAGCTGGCCAGCGACTGGCGCCGGCTCGACCTCGGCCCGGTCAATGTTTGGCACCGCGACCTGGACCGGCCCTGACCCATGCGCCACCAGCTCCCGGTCGGCCTGGACTCGGACGGCGGCCGCATCGCCCGCCTGCGGCGCCTGCTGCGACCGGGCATGGGCATCAAGCGCTGGCTCCTGGTCATCTTCGTGGCCGAGCTGTTGGTCGCCTCGGCGGGGGCCCTGGTGCTGCGCCAGATCTACCGCGACGTGGCTCCCGGGGGTCCCGGCGACTCGCCCCTGCTCTGGCTGCTGACCCTCCAGTTCCTGCCCCTGCCCCTTCGGCCGGTGGCCCTCGTGGCCGCCGGGGCGGCGATCTTCTTCTTCGGCCTGTGGCGGATCCTGGGCGTGCTGACCGAGCCCCTCGGACGCGGCCGTGCGCCGCTCGTCGACCTCGTCTACGAACGGCGGGCGCTCGCTCGCGGGCCGCGCATCGTGGCCATCGGCGGCGGCACGGGGCTCTCCACCCTGCTGCGCGGCCTGAAGACGTACTCGAGCAACCTGACCGCGATCGTCACCGTCGCCGACGACGGCGGCTCCTCGGGCCAGCTGCGCACCGAGCTGGGGCTGCCGCCGATGGGCGACATCCGTAACTGCCTGACGGCGCTCTCGGACAGCGAGGCGACGATGACCGGGCTGCTCCGCTACCGCTTCCCGGGCGATCCGGCCGACGGCGGGGCGCTGGCCGGGCACGCCGTCGGCAACCTGCTCATCGCCGCCCTCAGCGACATCGAGGGCGGGTTCGAGGCCGGCGTGCGGCGCATGAACGAGGTCCTCGCCGTTCGCGGTCGGGTCGTGCCAGCCGCCCCGGTAGCGATCGACCTCCATGCCGAGCTGCTGGACGGCAGCACGGTGGCCGGCCAGTCGGCCATCAGCCGAGCCCGGGGCATCCGGCGGGTCTGGCTGACGCCCCGGGCCGCCCGAGCCACGCCCGATGCACTCGAGGCCATCGCCGCGGCCGACCTCGTCGTGCTCGGCCCCGGCAGCCTCTTCACGAGCCTCCTGCCGAGCCTTCTGTTGCCCCAGATCCGCGATGCCGTGCGCAGCGCCGCCGCGCCCTGCCTGTACGTCGCCAACGTCGCCACCCAGGTCGGCGAGACGGAGGGCTACTCGCTCGCCGACCACATGGACGCCCTGGTCGGCCACATCGGCGAGGGCATCGTCGACGTCGTCCTGGCCAACGACGACCTCACCGCCCGCGCGCCGCGTGACTGGCCGGCCAGCCCCGTGGCGCCCAGCCTGCCCGACGCGGAGGCCCGCAACCTGCGCCTGGTCAGCGCCCCCGTGGTCGACCCGGAGAACGCGCATCACCATGACCCGGCTCGCCTGGCCGGGGCGATCCTCGGTCTCTACGCGAGCGGCCTTCACAAGGCGGAGGCGCCCCTGGAAGCCCCTGCCGACAGCCTCATCAGCGCCTGATGGCCGTCGCCGACATGGAGCGGGGCGCTCCGCCCGCCTCGCCGGCAGCCGCCGACCGGGCCGCACGCGAGCTGGT
>JBIOIE010000025.1:0-13101 GCA_044449605.1 Candidatus Limnocylindrales bacterium
CGCGCAGGGTCGCGTCCAATCCGGTCGGGACCGTCTCCCCGGTCAGCGGGTCGCGCATCGTGAAGCCCGAGTAGCCGTCCTCGCCGTGGCTGCCCTTGCGGATGACCGGCCCCGCGACGGCAAGGCCGGGGTGGAACTCCGCGCCCCACGTGCCGGCCACGCAGTGGACGGGCCAGATGCCGCCGTCCTTGGCGAAGTGGGGCGTGGAGGGCGGATGCCAGTCCTGCGTGTAGACGACCGGCGAGCCGGCCCGGAGTGCGGCGGCGACCTCGGCGCTCGCCGCGCCGACGACCGCCTCGCCGCCGGCCACCGAGAGGCTGCCGGCCGGGTCGGCGAAGTCGTTCTGGACGTCGACGACGAGCAGGGCGGTGCGGCGGCCGTAGCGCATCCGTCCATCCTAGCCGACCCATGCAGAATAACCCCCTAGACGTAGCAGAACGGTTTCGGTTACCATCGCCGCCATGACCCCGAGGACCGCCGCCGCACTGCGACCCTGGCTCCTCTTCGGGCTGCTCTCGCTGGTCTGGGGCAGCTCCTATTTCTGGATCAAGGTGGGCGTCACGGAGGGCCTCCTCCCCTTCACGCTGGTCACCGTGCGCCTGTCCATCGCCGCGCTGGGGCTGGCCCTGCTGATGGCTCTCACCCACGGCCGGCTGCCGCACGATCGGGCGACCCTGGCCAAACTGGCCTTCCTCGGGCTCATCAACGTGGCCCTGCCCTTCGGGCTCATCACCTGGGCCGAGCAATACGTCGGCTCGGCCCTGGCCAGCATCCTCAGCTCGCTCGTGCCCCTCTTTGCCATCGTCTTCGCGGCCCTTGCCCTCAGCGACGAGCCGGCGACCCTCAATCGGCTGGGTGGCCTGGCCATCGGCTTCGTCGGCGCGATCCTGTTGCTCGGCCGGAACCTGGCCCCGGCGCCGGGCACGGCCGGCGACATGCAGCTCCCCGGCGACCTCGCGCTCGTGCTCGCCGCCGCGTCCTACGCGGCCAGCGGTGTCTTCATCCGCCGCTACCTCAGCGGGCGCAAGCTCATCGACGATCCCCTGACCGGCCCGCGGACCCTGCGCCCCGTGGAGATCGCCTTACCCCAGAACGTCGCCGCCCTGGTCGTCGTGGCCGTCCTGGCCCTGCTCCGCGAGCGCGTGCCGGGCGGCGGCCTCCTGCTCCCGCCGTCCACCCTCGCGTGGGTCGCCGTGATCTGGCTCGGCCTCTTCGGATCCGCCCTCGCCTATCTCCTCTACTTCCGCCTGCTGGCGGCCTGGGGCGTGACCAGGACGACGCTGGTCACCTACGTCATGCCCATCGTCGGCATCGCCCTCGGAGTCTTCATCCTCCACGAGGCGGTCGACATCCAGGTCCTGGCCGGCGCGGCCCTCGTCATCGCCGGCATCGTCCTCGTGAACGCACCGATCGGCCAGCGCCGGATCTTCGGCCGGACGGCGGCGGTCGTCCCCGACTGATCAGCGCGCTGGGCGCAAGCGCGCCCAGGCCCGACCGGCGACCGGCCGTCAGCTGCTGAGGCTGATCGCCCCCGTCGCCGGATCGACGTTGATGGGCAGCTTCGCGAGCGGGATCTCGGCCGGTCCCTGGAGTACGGAGCCGTTCGTGGCATCGAAGGCGGCGCCATGGCAGGGGCAGAGCAGGGCCTGGTACTGCGCCGCGTACTCGACCGTGCAGCCGGCATGGGTGCACACGGCGTCGAAGGCGACGATCTTGCCACCGGGCAGGCTGATGAGCACGCCGGGGTCCCCGGTCGTGGGATCGACGAAGGCAAAGGACCCAGCCGAGGCCAGCGCGCTGACGTTGGTCAGCGTCGCGCCGCCGGGCGTCGGCCCGGTCCCCACACCGGTCGGGACCGGGGTGGCCCCCGGTCCGGTCGTCGCCCCGGGACCCGTGGTCGCGGGCACCGGGGTCGGGCTGCCGCCGACGGCCACGCCCGTGCCGCCCCCGCCGGCGCGGCGGAAGAAGGTGCCCACGCCGCCGACGACGATCGTCGCTCCGGCCAGCACGCCGACCTCCACGAGCCGCCGGCGACTGAGGTTCGGTGCCTCCTGCCAGGCGGCCGCGGCGGCCGCCCGCTGGCGCCGGGTCCGGGCCCGCAGGGCCGTCGGCGGACGAGCGCCGGCCGTCGGCACCAACCGCCCGAACCAGGCGCTGTCGGCGATGCGCAGGACGCCGCCGTCGCCGACCAGCAGGAGCGTCAGCCAGCCGGCCGCGTAGGGCAGGTCGGGTCCCAGGAAGTACGGCGAGGCCGACCACGACGTGGTCAGCCAGAGCAGGAGCGAGATGGCCAGCCCGCCGCTCGCCGCGATGCGGAAGGCCAGACCCGAGAGGGCGCCGAGCCCGACGGCGATCTCGCCGAGGGCCATCAGCAGGCCGATGGGCGTCGCGAGCGGGATGCCCACGACCGTGATGATCGGACCGAGGGGCGAGATGTGTTGGAAGGCCCGCAGCTGGGCCAGCAGCGACGTCGGCGCCGTCGGGTCGAGGAAGGTCGGGTCAAGGAGCTTGTAGAGGCCCGCGTAGAGGAACGTGCCACCCACGAAGAGGCGCAGCGGCAGGATCAGCCGCCCGATGCGCTGATCCCCCACCGAAGGACCCTGGGTGTTGGGCATCATCCACCGTGTTAGGAGCTGTCCGGCCCGCAGCCGGCCCATATCATCGTCCCGGACGGCGGTGTCGGTGCGGCCTCCGGCCGATCAAGAACCCGAAACGTCCCAGCGGGCTGGTTCGTTCCCTAGGTCGCGCGACCTGGACCCTCGCGGCCCGAAGCCGCGTTGCCCGCCCCCCGCGGCCCTCGGCTAGACTGCCGCTGCCCATGAACGAGCAACGACCCGAGCCGGTCATCCGCGTCCGCGACCTGCGCAAACACTACGGCGACGTCCGCGCCGTGGATGGCATCAGCTTCGATGTCGCCCGGGGCGAGATCTTCGGCCTCCTGGGCCCGAACGGGGCGGGCAAGACGACCACCGTCGAGATGCTCGAGGGCCTGCGGGCGCCCGATGGCGGCGAACTGACGGTCCTGGGCATCGATGCCGCCCGGCGGCCGGAGGCGATCAAGCCGCGCATCGGGGTCCAGCTCCAGACCGCCGCCCTGTACCCGCAGTTGACCGTGGTCGAAGTCGTGCGCCTCTTCGCCAGCTTCTACCCGCGCAGTCTGCCCGTCGACGAGATCCTCGAGGCGCTGGACCTGGGCGACAAGCGGGATGCCCAGACGAAGAACCTTTCGGGAGGTCAGCGCCAGCGCCTCTCGGTCGCCCTGGCCCTGGTCAACGACCCCGAGCTGGTCTTCCTCGACGAACCGACGACGGGCATGGACCCGGCGGCCCGGCGCGCCCTCTGGGAGATCGTCCGGCAACTCCAGGCGCGGGGCAAGAGCGTGCTCCTGACCACGCACTACATGGAGGAGGCCGAAACGCTCTGCGACCGCCTGGCGATCATGGACCACGGCCAGATCCGCGAGTCCGGCACCGTCGAGGAGCTGGTCAGCCGGCGCTTCCGCGACCGGGCCGTGCTCTTCAAGGCGTTCGACGGCCTGTCCGACGACCAGATGCGGGCCTTCAGCGGCGTTTCCAGGCTTGCCCGTGAGAACGGCCAGGCGATCCTCTACACGCGCGACGTGCCGGCCACGATCGCCGCCGTCCTGGCCGCGGCCGAGCGGGCGGGTCGGGAACCCGAGGGGCTGACCATCCGCAGGCCGACGCTCGAGGACGTCTTCCTCGACCTGACCGGCCACGCCCTGCGCGACTGAAGCCGACCATGCAGGCCATGCTCGCCCTGACCATCGCCAACCTGCGCAGCTTCGTGCGCGACCGCGCGGCGCTCTTCTGGACGCTGGCCTTCCCGATCATCTTCGTGGTCCTCTTCGGGACGATCTTCTCCGGTGGCGGGAATCCCGAGTACAAGATCGGTTGGGTCGACGAGGATCGCAGCGCCGTGTCCGGACAGCTCCGGGCCGCCTTCGCGGGGCCATCCTTCCTCAAGCTCAGCGACGAGCCCGACCGGGCCACCGCCGTCGAAGCCATGAAGTCGGGCGGCCTCGACGCCATCGTCGTCGTGCCCGCCGGGGTGGGCCAGGCGGTCGGCTCGGCAGCGGCCGCGCCGGCCCGGCTGGTGGTCATCACCGACGCCAGCCAGACCAGCACGTCCACGGCCATCGGCCAGACCCTGGCCCAGGTCGTGGGCGTCGTGAACCAGACCCTCAGTGGCCGACCGCCCGCGCTGGGCATCGAGCCCCAGACGCTCCAGACCGAGAACCTGACCGGGACCAGCTTCTTCGTGCCGAGCATCCTGGCCATGGCGCTCATGCAGCTCGGCGTCTTCAGCGCCATCCCGCTCGTGTCCCTGCGCGAGAAGCTCATCCTGAAGCGCCTGTCGGCGACGCCCCTGAGGCGGATGACCCTGGTCGGCAGCAACGTCGTCGTGCGCCTCATCCTGGGCGCGGCACAGACCGCGCTGATCCTCGGCATCGGCGTCGGGCTGATGGGTGTGCGGGTCATCGGCGAGCCCCTGCTCATCGTCGGGCTGATCGTGCTGGGGGCGCTGACGTTCATCGCCCTCGGCTACGTGATCGCCTCCTTCGCGCGGACCGAAGAGGCGGCCAACGGTGTCACCCAGGTCGTCCAGGTGCCGATGATGTTCCTGTCTGGCATCTTCTTCCCGATCGCGCTGATGCCGGAGTGGCTGCGCAGCGTGGCCGTGTTCATGCCCCTGACCTACCTCGGCGATGCGCTCCGCCAGGCCATGGTCGGCGGGACGCCCTTTGCGCCGATCGGCGTCGACGTCCTCGTCCTGGCCGGCTGGCTGGTCGTCTGCCTGGTCATCTCGGCGCGGTTCTTCCGCTGGCAGTGAGCGGCCGGCTGTACGTCGGCACGAGCGGCTTCGGCTACCCCGCCTGGGCGCCGCGCTTCTACCCCGCGGGCGCCCGGGCCGAGGGCCTCCTGCCGCTCTACGCCGCCCGGCTGCCGGCCGTGGAGGTGAACAGCACCTACTACCGCCAGCCGTCGTCGGAGACGGTCGGGGCTTGGTGCGCGTCGACCCCGCCGGGCTTCCGGTTCGTGGTCAAGGCCCTGCGCACCGGCACGCTGCGCGCCTGGGCGAGTGACCCTGAAGGCACCCTGCCCTGGCTGCTCGCCCCGGCCCTCGTCTTCGGGGAGCGGCTGGGCGCCATCCTGTTCCGCGTAGGCGACCCGCTACCCCGCGACGACGCGCGGCTGGACCGGCTCCTTTCGGCCTGGCCGCCCGCGGCGCCCGTGGTCCTGGAGTTCCAGGATCCCTCCTGGCAGGCCGACGAGGTCTTCGCCCGGCTGCGCCAGGCGGGCGCGGTCCTCTGCGCCACCGACCTGGCGGATGATGCCGACCCGCCCACCATCCGGCTGACCGGCCGCTTCCTCTACCTGCGCCTCCGGCGCGACGACTATGACGGCGCCGAGCTCGATGCCTGGGCGGCCCGTCTCGAGCCGTTCCTGGCCGCCGGCCGGGACGCCTACGTGTTCTTCAAGCACGATCCGGTCGGGCGGGGTGGCGAGCTGGCCCTCGCCCTGCGTGAGCGGCTGCTCGCCTACGCGCCCGGCTGACCGAGGTCCCGTCGAGCGTCAGACCCCGATGGGATGCCAGACCGTCTTCATCTCCAGGAACGCGGCGATCCACTCGGGCCGCTGGGCGGCCCGGTCGTCGAGCCAGTCGATGCGCTCGCCGCCGCCGCGCGGCGGGCGGGCCACCCGCTTGACGTTGTCGATGGCCGCCTCCTCGACCGCCACCGCCATCTCGGGCGGCACGCCCCAGGCGTCGAGGGCATTGACGTCCATGTGCGCGGCGAGGTGGGGCACGAGCTCCTTGCGCAGGCCCGTGATGAGGTTGACCACGCCGCCCGGCACGTCGCTCGTGGCGAGCACCTCGGCCAGGGTCACGGCCGGCAGCGGCCGGCCCTCGGAGGCGAGGACCACGACCGCGTTCCCGCCGACCAGGACGGGCGCGAGGCGGGAGACCAGCCCCAGGAGCGAGGACGCCTCCGGGGCGACGAGCCCGACGACCCCCGTCGCCTCGGGGATGGTGAAGTCGAAGTAGCTGGCGGCCACGGGGTTCACGGTGCCCAGGAGCTGGGCGATCTTGTCGGCCCAGCCGGCGTACCAGACCCAGCGATCGACGGCCCGGTCGACCTGGACGCGGGCCGCCTCGGGCGAGAGGCCCTCGGCGGCCGCGACCTCCGTCTCGAACTGCTCGCGCCGGCCCTCGAGCAGCTCGGCCACCCGGTAAAGGACCTGGCCGCGGTTCATGGCCGTCTTGGCGTCCCAGCCGGGGAAGGCGGCCCGGGCGGCCCGAACCGCGTCGCGGACGTCCTTGCGCGATCCCCGGACGGCGTTCGCGAGGGGCGTCCCGTCGGCCGCCCGGACGACGTACGAGCGGCCGGATTCCGAGCGCGGGAAGGCGCCCCCGATGTAGAGCTTGTAGGTCTTGCGCACAGCGATCCGGGCGACGGCCTCGGTCGTCACGAGGACCTCGGCCGGCGGCTCGGCGGGGGCGCGCCGCTGGCGGGGCATCAGCGGTCCTCCAGGCGGACGTAGGCGAGGAGGCCGTGGAGGCCGCCCTCGCGCCCGAAGCCGGACTCCTTGTACCCGCCGAAGGGGCTGGTGGGGTCGAACCGGTTGAAGGTGTTGGCCCACACGACACCGGCCCGGAGCTGCTTGACCATCTGCAGGATCCGGCTGCCTTTCTCGGTCCAGACCCCCGCCGAGAGCCCGTAGGGCGTGTTGTTGGCCTTCTCGACGGCCTCGTCGGGCGTCCGGAAAGTGAGCACCGAGAGGACCGGCCCGAAGATCTCCTCCTGGGCGATGCGGTGGCTCTGGGCGACGTTGGTGAAGAGCGTCGGACGGACGAAGTAGCCCCGGGCGGGCAGGTCGCAGGGCGGCTGGTAGATGTCGGCCCCCTCGGCCACGCCGGCCTCGATGAGCTCCTCGATCTTGGCCAGCTGGGCGGCGTTGTTGATGGCGCCCACGTCGGTGTTCTTGTCCAGGGGGTCGCCCACGCGCAGCGTCGCCAGGCGGTCCTTGAGCTTCTCGATGAGCGGCTCGGCGATCGACTCCTGGACGAGCAGGCGGCTGCCGGCGCAGCAGACCTCGCCCTGGTTGAAGAAGATGCCGTTGACGATGCCCTCGATGGCCTGGTCGAGGGGGGCGTCGTCGAAGACGATGTTGGCGGCCTTGCCGCCCAGCTCGAGAGTCAGCGCCTTGCCCGAGCCGGCGATGGCCCGGCCGATCTCCTTGCCGACGACGGTCGAGCCGGTGAAGGCGACCTTGTCGACGTCGGGATGCTTGACCAGGGCCAGCCCGATCTCACCCGGGCCGGTGACGATGTTGACGACGCCCGGGGGCAGGTCGGCCTGGCGGCAGACATCGGCGAAGAGGAGCGCGGTCAGCGGCGTCGAGGAGGCCGGTTTGAGGACGACGGTGTTGCCCGCGGCCAGGGCCGGGGCGATCTTCCAGGCCAGCATCAGGAGCGGGAAGTTCCAAGGGATGACCTGGGCGGCGACGCCGAGGGGCAGCGCCCGCCGGCCGGGGAAGGCGTAGTCGAGCTTGTCGGCCCAGCCGGCGTAGTACCAGAAGTGAGCGGCGACGAGGGGGATGTCGACGTCGCGCGACTCCTTGATCGGCTTGCCGGTGTCGAGCGTCTCGAGCACGGCGAACTCGCGCGAGCGCTCCTGGAGGATGCGGGCGATGCGGAAGAGGTACTTGGCCCGTTCGCGGCCGGGCAGTTCGCTCCACGAGCGGCGGAAGGCCCGGCGGGCCACGGCCACGGCGTTGTCGACGTCCTCCACGCCCGCCCGGGCGACCTCGGCGAGGGGCTCCTCGGTGGCCGGATCGAGGGTCGTGAACCACTGGCCGGTCCGGGGTGCGACCTCCTTCCCGCCGACGAACAGGCCGTAGCGCGACTGGAGGTTGACGATCTCGCGCGACTCGGGGGCGGGGGCGTACTCCCAGGGGATGGCCTGGCCGTCGCCGAAGCCCCAACTCGACGGGCTTGCCGTCCCGCGGCCCACCGCATCGGTCCTTGGACGCTTGGTGACCGTACGGTCACTTGACTTTGCCATCGTTCAGTCCACCGTGAAGTAGTCGACGCCCGAGTAGCGCCCGTCGCGCTCCTTGCGGATCTGCATGAGCACGTCGTTGAGGAGGCTGCTGGCCCCGAACCGGAAGCGCTCCGGGGTCATCCAGCGCGGACCCAGCGTCTCGTAGAGGACGACGAGGTAGGCCAGGGCTTCCTTGGAGGTGCGGATGCCGCCCGCCGGCTTCATGCCCACCGCTCGGCCGGTACGCCGCTCGAAATCGCGGATGGCCTCGAGCATCACCAGCGTCACCGGCAGCGTGGCCGCTGGAGCGACCTTACCGGTCGAGGTCTTGATGAAGTCGGCCCCGGCGGCCATGGCCAGCAGGCTGGCCCGGCGGACGTTGTCGTACGTGCCCAGCTCGCCCGTTTCGAGGATGACCTTCAGGTGGGTCGACCCGCAAGCGGCCTTGACGGCCACGATCTCGTCGAAGACGGTCGCGTACTCGCCGGCCAGGAAGGCGCCCCGATCGATGACCATGTCGACCTCGTCCGCGCCGGCCTCGATGGCCAGGGCGGTCTCGGCGAGCTTGATCTCGAGGAAGGTCTGGCCGGAGGGGAAGCCGGTGGCCACGCTGGCGACGCGGACGGCGCTGCCGGTCAACGCCTCCTTGGCCCCGGCCACGAGCGAGGGGTAGACGCAGACCGCGGCCACGCTGGGGATCGCGGGATCGGCCGGATCGGGCCGCTTCGCCTTCTGGCAGAGGGCGTGGATCTTGCCGGCAGTGTCCTTGCCCTCGAGGGTCGTCAGGTCGATCATGCGGATGGCGAGGTCGAGCGCCCAGAGCTTCGACTCGCGCTTGATCGAGCGCTTGGCCAACGACGCAGCGCGCTCCTCCGCGCCGACCTGGTCGACGCTCCCGAGGCGCCCCAGCAGGCCGCCCATGCCGACGGCTCGCCCGTTCCAGGCGCGCACGAGATCGTGGGCCTGGGACTCGGCGCGTTCCCGGGCGACGGGATCGGCGGCGCTGCTCATGGCCGCATCCTACACCCGAAACGACCCTGCGACCAACGGCTTGACCGCTCGGCCTTCGTCATGTGACCATATCGTCACCATGTCACTACAGGAAGACGAGCGTCTCGATGCCATCGGCCATGCCCTCGCCGACCCGACCCGCCGGGCGATCCTCGCCCACCTGGCCCGGTCCGGCGGGGAGACGACCGCGGCACTGGCGGCCATCGCGCCGTCGATCAGCCGCTTCGCGGTCATGAAGCACCTCGCCGTGCTGCGCGAGGCGGGCCTGCTCCGCTCGATGGACGAGGGCAAACGCCGGCGCCACTATCGTGAGCCCGCGGCGGTGCAGCCCCTGCGCGACTGGCTGGCCGCGCTCGATCGACCTCCGGGAAGCTAGGCCTGGGAGCGGCGCTTCACGACGCGGGGCAGGCCCCGCTTGCCGTCCACCAGGAAGTGCCGGAACCAGTCGCGGATGATGGTCAGGTTGTCGACCCGCCGGAAGGGCGTGCCCGAGCGCGTCAGCTCGTGGGTCTCGTCGGGCACGCGCATGAGCCGGACCGGCCGCTTCAGCGCGCGGAGCACGGTGAAGAGCTCCTCGGCCTGGCCCATCGGCGTGCGCAGGTCCTTCTCCGAGTGCTGGATCAGGAGCGGCGTGTGGATGTTCGGGGCGTACGTGAGGGGCGACTCGCGCAGGTAGAGCGCCGGGTCGTGCCATGGATTGGCGCCGTACTCCTGCTGGCCGAACTGCGGCCCGGCGATGTCGCCGGTCATCATCTGCGAGGTCATGTCGTTCACCGAACGGCAGGTGACGGCGGCCTTGAAGCGATCGGTGTGGCCCACGATCCAGCTCGTCAGGTACCCGCCGTACGAGCCGCCCGTCACGCCCAGCCGATCGGCATCGGCCAGGCCGTCGGCGACGAGGGCGTCCACGCCGCCCATCACGTCGGCCATGGGGCCCGTGCCCCAGTCCCCGAAGTTCGCCGCGCAGAAGTCCTGGCCGTAACCCTGGGATCCGCGCGGGTTGCAGGCGTAGACGCTGATGCCCTGCGCCACCAGGCACTGCCACTCCCAGATGAGCGACCAGCCGTAGAGCGTTTGCGGTCCGCCATGGATCTCGACGACCAGCGGCGCCGGCCGTTTCCGGGACGCCCCCGGCGCGCCTTTCGGCGTCGCCGCCGGCAGGAACCAGCCCTGGATGCGGCGGCCCTCGACCTCGTGCCAGCGGCTCTGCGGCTCGACCGTCACGATGTCCGCCCAGGCCTCGGCCATGAGGTCGGTGAGCTGCCGCGGCTCCAGGTGACGGCCCTTGGCCAGGCGTCCGGCCGGTACGTCGTAGCTGACGATGTCGGTCGGCCGGGAGCCCGTCGTGCGGCCCGCCGCGATCCGCACCGAACCGTCGGGCAGGGTCGCCTGGCTGGCCGAGTAAAGGAAGTGGCGGTCGTCGGTCAGGCGCTCGAGGCGCTTCGTGGCCACCTCGACCCGCCACAGCTCGAAGCTGCCCTCGATCGGGGCGGCGAAGGTGATCCAGCGGCCGTCGCCGCTCCAGTGGATCGGGTAGCTCCCGCCGCCGAAGAGGTCGGAGTTCATGTGCGCGTCGGCGAAGATGTCGGCGGCCGCCGTGAGGTTCTCGCCGGCGTCGTTGGCGACTGGCCGGAACAGCCAGATGTCGCCGCGCGACCCGGCCTTGGCCGGGAAGCGATGGCCGTTCGCCGCGATCCAGGCACCATCGGGGCTCCACTGCGGGTCGTCGAAGACCTGGTCGCCGCGCCCGGCCGTGACGCGCACCGGCCGGCCGCCGGCCGCCGGGATGACGAAGACGTCCTGGCGGTCCTTCAGGTCCGCGTCGGGATAGCGATCGGAGACGAAGGCGATGCGCTTGCCGTCCGGGCTCCAGGCCGGTTCCGCGTCGGAGGCGTCCGCGCCGCTCGTGAGGCGCACGGCCTCGCCGCTGGCCACGTCCACCCGCCACAGCCGCCCCGGCCGGTCGTACGTGAAGCCGACCCCGTTGAGCTGGTAGAAGAGCCGGTCGATCTGGCGGATGTCGCTGACCGGCGGCTTGTCCGGTGACGGCGTCGGCAACGGCGCCAGGGACGTGGCCGCGCTGACGACGCAGAGCCGCTTGCCGTCGGGGCTCCAGGCGATGTCGCTGATGTCGCGCGGGAAGCGCGTGAGCTGGCGGGCCTCGCCGCCGTCCATGGGCAGCAGCCAGACCTGGGAATTGCCCTCCTTGGGCGCCTCGGCGCGGCCGGGCCGATCGCCGGCGCCGGCGGCCTGGAGGACGCCGCTCCGGTCGCTGATGAAGGCCAGGCTGCGACCGTCCGGGCTCCAGCGCGGCGTGGTGTCGTTCTTGCGCCCGAGGCTGAGTCGGCGGGCGGGCGCCGAGCCGTCGGCGGGCACGAGCCAGAGCGCATGGCGATAGCCGTCCCGAGCCGGAGCCGCCTCGCGGACCGTGAAGGCGACCTGTGAACCGTCGGGCGAGATGCGTACCTGGACCGGGACGCGCAGATCGAGCAGATCTTCCGGACGAGGGGCACGCGACATGGACAGGGCTCCGTTAGGGATGTCGAGATGAGAGAGTTCAGTCTAGCGGGCCACGGTCGGCAGGGCTCGTCCGCGGAGGCGCCTATCCTCTTCGCCCCATGCCCGCGCCGAACACCGACCGACCGCCGACCGGCCAGCTGCCCCTCGCGCTCGTCGCCGAGGCGCCCGCAGCACCCCTCGACATGCGCCCGATGCTGGCCCGTTCGGGCGAGCGCCTGCCCACCGACGGTCGCCACCTCTACGACGTGGCCTGGGGCGGCCTGCGCGCGCTGGCCCACCTCGGCCGCGACCGCCCGTACTTGCTCGCGCACGGCCGCGATGTCACGGCCGCCTTCCCGGAGGTGAGCGAGGCGCTGCGCACGATCGGCGCGACGGGCACGATCCTCGATGGCGAGATCGTGGTCCCCGACCGGGCCGGCGGCCTGGATCGGGCCGCCCTCCGCGCGCGCATCCGGGGGACGGACGGAGCCGCTGCAGCCACCTTCGTCGTCAGCGACCTGCCCTGGCTGGAGGGCCGAGCGCTCCTGGCCGAGCCGTTGCGGATGCGACGCGCCCGGCTCGACGGCCTGGCTCTCGACCGGTCGCACCTGGTGACGCTGGCTCCGACGACCGGCGGCGCGGCACGCCTGCTCGCCGCCGCGCTCGAACGGGGCCTCGCTGCCGTCGTCGCCAAGCGCATCGACTCTCCCTATCTGCCGGGCGTGCGCAGCCGTCTCTGGCGCGTCGTGCGCGTCCGACCCGACGCCGCCGGGCCGGTTTCCGACGATCGCCCCATCGCCGACGAACCAGCCGGCGGGCCGCTACTGGCGCTCCTGCGCACCTTGCCCCTCGGCGAAGACGGCTGAAGCCGCCTAGCATCGGCCCATGAGCGAGTACGTGAAAGGGGGCGAGTACCTCACCCCGGCGGCGATCCACGCCGACCGCGCCGCCGGTCGCCTCGAGATCGACTGGGCAGACGGGCACCGGACGGTCTATGACACAGTCACCCTGCGCTGGCTGTGCCCCTGTGCCTTCTGCCGCGGCGAGGCCGGCGTGCCTGGCTGGCTGGACTCGAAGCCGACCCTGTCAGCCGAGCAGACGCGCCTCGTCGACGTCCAGCTCGTCGGCCAATACGCTGTGTGTCCCAGCTGGGCGGACGGCCACGGCACCGGCTTCTACACGTTCGAGCGGCTGCGCGAGGCCTGCCCCTGCCCCGAGGACACGGAGCGCCGCGCGGCCCACCCACACGCGGGCCACGGCTGAGCCGGGCCGAGAATCAAAAGCGCCCGGCCTGCTGGCCGGGCGCCCCTTCGTCGTGGCGGCAGGTCGGCGCTAGATCCAGCGCACCTGGTCGATGGGCCGGCTGTCGGCGCCGAAGCGGGCTGCGAGCAGATCGAGGATGACCAGCGACCCGACGAAGATGGCGAGGAAGGTGAAGAAGTCGGCCAGCATCGCGGGCCTCCTGTTGCTACATCACGGGCGGTGCGCCCGCGGGACGTGAGCATCATGGCAGGTCGGACGTAACC
>JBIOIE010000026.1:0-12878 GCA_044449605.1 Candidatus Limnocylindrales bacterium
CCGCGAAGGCGTTGACCAGGCGGTCGGCCCCGACCTCGGAAGGGCGGTCGACGCGGATGGGGATGGGCACGTTGTCAGCGCCGGCCACCAACAGGGGCAGGTGGCGGCGAGCGGCCACCGCGGTCACGGCCGTCGTCCAGGTCGGCACGACGCTGGCCAGGGCGATGGCGTGGACGTCGGCGAGGCCCCGGCCGTCGAGCGCGAGGAGGCCCTCGAAGAGCGTCTCCAGCTCGTCCGGGGAAAGGTCGCGCCGGCTCGTGGCCCGGCGCCGGACGAGCAGCCCGCCGTCGCGGGCGAGCCCAAGGGTCACGTTGGTGTTGCCGACGTCGCAGACGAGGAGCATGGGCCGATGATACGCGCGGCCCCATCCCGGCCCGGACCATCGTTCGGGCATCTTGTCCCGGGGCGGGCCGCTTGCTACGATGCCGGGGCCCCCACGCCGCGTGTCCGGGTGCGCCAGGAGGAGTCCATTGACGCTCGACCCGACGGCCAAGTTCTTCGTCAACAGCGGCCTCGTGTCGAGCCGCGCGGACATCCACAACCTGCTCCGGCCGCTGCTCCGGCAGACCGTCGCCTACCGCTACTACCGGGCGACCGAGATGGTCGGGCACGGCACCGGCTGGGTCGAGCGGATCGTCGCCGACGAGCCCGAGACCTCGACGTTCTTCACGCCCCTCTCGATCTGCATCAACGTCGACTCCTTCGAGCACCTCGAGTTCGAGACGCGCCCCGACCAACTCCTCCTCTACGTGCTCGTCCAGGGCGACGAGCGAGTCGTGCTCGAGTTCGCCCCGCTCCAGGGCGCCGCCACCGAGGCGCCCGGCCAGCAGGCCTTCGATCTGGCGCCCCAGAGCGAGTACGTGCAGATGGAGCTGGGCGGCTTCGCCACCCCGGACGAGGCCGAGTCGTCCTAGCTGCCGCCCGGCGGGCAGCCAGCCGCGTCCCATGACCAGCCGCTCTGCGCCGCCGCGCGTCGCCCCGGCCCCGCTCATCGTCCCCGCCGGCGCGATCGTGCCCGGCCGCGCCCAAGCCGCGGAGCCGCGCCGGCGCGAGGGTCCGGCGAAGCTCACCGGGGAGGCGAGGTACACGGACGATCTCATCTTCCCGGGCGCCTGGTACGGGGCCACCGTCCGCTCCAGCGAAGCCCATGCCCGGCTCGAGGCCATCGAGCTCGACCCCGTCTTCGACTGGTCGGCCGTCGTCGTCGTGACCGCGGCCGACATCCCCGGCGAGAACGTCGTCAACGGCATCGCCGACGACCAGCCCGCGCTCGTCCCGGTCGGCGGCGAGATCCGCCACCACGCCGAGCCGGTCTGCCTCATCGCCGCTCCGGACAAGGCGACCCTCGAGGCGGCCCGCGCCCGGGTCGTCCTGCGCACCACGGCCCTGCCGGCCATCTTCGACCCGCTCCTGAGCGAGACCGTGTTCGCCCACTACGACATCGGCCGGGGCGACGTCGAGGCCGCGCTGGCCAGCGCCGACCTGGTCCTCGAGGGCAGCTACCGGGTCGGCCACCAGGAGCAGCTCTACATCGAGAACAACGCGATGATCGCCCTGCCCCGCGAGGACGGCGGCATCGAGGTCCACGGCTCGATGCAGTGTCCCTACTACGCGCACAAGGCGCTCAAACGGGCGCTCGCTCTCGACGCGATCCGGACGGTCGTCATCCAGGAGGAGACGGGCGGCGGCTTCGGCGGCAAGGAGGAGTACCCCTCCATGATCGCCATCCACGCCGCCCTCCTGGCCCGCCGCTGCCGCCGGCCGGTGCGCATGATCTACGACCGCCACGAAGACCTCGCCGCGACCACGAAGCGCCACCCGGCCGTCGTCCGCCATCGCACCGGCGTCCTCCGCGACGGCACCCTCGTGGCCCAGGACGTCGAGATCGTCATGGACGGCGGCGCCTACTGCACGCTCAGCCCGGTGGTCCTTTCGCGCGGCACCCTCCACGCCGGCGGCCCCTACCGCTGCCCCAACGTGCGCATCCGCTCGCGGGTCGTGGCCACCAATACGCCGCCCAACGGCGCCTTCCGGGGCTTCGGGGCGCCCCAGGTCGAGTTCGCCGTCGAGACCCACCTGGGCCGCATCGCCGAGGCGCTCGGCATCTCGCCCCTCGAGCTCCGCCGGCGGAACGCCTACCAGCTCGGCGACAGCACCCCCTTCGGGCAGGTGCTGCGCGAGAGCGTGGCCGCCGAGCAGGTGCTGGAGACGGCCGCGGCCGCAGCGGACCTGGAGACGAAGTGGGCGCTCAGCGCGAGGGTCCGCGCCGCGCGCCCGCGGTCCCGCGGCCGGCGCCGCACGACCCGGGGCGTCGGCCTGGCCCTCGGCTGGCACGGCAACGGCTTCACGGGCTCGGGCGAAGCGAAGATGGGCTCGACCGCCGCCGTCGAGCTGACCGCCGCCGGCGCGATCCGCGTCCTCGTCGCGGCCACCGAGATGGGCCAGGGCACGAGCACGATCATGCCGATGCTGGTCGCGGAAGCGCTGGGCGTGCCCGCCGAGGCCGTCGACGTGGTCAGGCCCGATACGTCGATCGTGCCCGACTCTGGGCCGACCGTGGCCTCGCGCACGGCGATGGTCGTCGGGCGCATGGTCATCGAGGCCGCCCGGAGCCTGCGCGCCCAGGTCGAGGCGGAGACCGGCCGGCCATTCGCGGCGTCGTACACCGAGTACGCTCGTCTCCACGGCCAGCTGCGCGTAGATCAGGTCTTCGAGCCGTACCCCGGCGCCAGCTTCGACGACGCCACGTACACCGGCGATGCCTACCCCGTCTACGGCTGGGCCGCCTGCGTCGCCGAGGTCGAGGTCGACCTTGATACTTGCGAGGTGGCGGTCCTCGAGGTCGTCGCCGTCGACGAGGTCGGGCGGGTCCTCCATCGGGTGCTGGCCGAGGGCCAGGTCGAGGGCGGCACCCTCCAGGCCATCGGCTACGCGACGATCGAGGAGATCAAGCTCCACGACGGGCGCTACCTCAACGACCGCCTGGCGACCTACCTCATCCCGACGGCTCTCGATGCGCCGCGGACGACGACGATCCTGCTCGAGTCGCCCTACTCCGGCTCCCCGCATGGGGCCAAGGGCATGGGCGAGCTGCCCATGGACGTCGGGGCGCCCGCGGTCGTGGCCGCGATCGCCGATGCGACCGGGGTCTGGGTCACCGAGCTGCCGGCCACCCCAGAGCGGATCCTGGCCGCCCTCGGGGCTACGAGCGCGGGCGCGGGCGACGCCTTGTGAACGGCGCGCGGGGGCAGCGCTTCCTGCTCAACGGCGGATCGGTCGAGGTCGACGTGCCGGGCATGCGCCGGCTCCTGGACGTTCTTCGCCAGGACCTTGGCCTGACCGGCACCAAGGAGGGCTGCGGGGAAGGGGAGTGCGGGGCCTGCTCGGTGCTCGTCGACGGCATGATCGTCGACGCCTGCCTCGTCCCGGTCTGCCAGGTCGACGGCCACGTGGTGCTGACCGTCGAGGGCCTTGCCCCGGTCGGCGCCGCCGGGCCGCTGCTCTCGACTCTCCAGCAGGCCTTCCTCGAGACCGGCGGTGCCCAGTGCGGCATCTGCACACCGGGCATGCTCATGGCCGCACGCGCCTACCTCGACCACGGCGGCGGTCCCGACGAGGACGCCATCCGCGAGGCGATCGCCGGCAACCTCTGCCGCTGCACGGGCTACACGAAGATCGTCGAGGCGATCGCCCAGGCCGCCGACGCCGGCCGCGACGCCGGATGGGCCGGAACCGGTCTGGACCGGTGAGCCCGCTGGCCGTCGAGCCGCCGGTCGCCTCGCCGCGCACGCTGGCCGACGCCTACGCGCTCCTGGCCGACGGGGGCCCGGCCTGGCGGCCGCTGGCCGGGGGCACCGACCTGATGGTCCAGATCGAGGCGGGCACGGCGCCGCGGCCCGAGCGCGTCCTGGACCTGTGGGGGCTGCGTGAGCTGCGGGGCATCGAGGCCGACGCAGGGGCAGTGTCGATCGGGGCCCTGACGACCTACACGGAGTTGCGCCGCTCTCCGCTGGTCCGCGACCGGTTGCCTGTCCTGGCCGAGGCGGCCGCCACGATCGGCGCGCTCCAGATCCAGAACCGGGGCACCCTGGGCGGCAACATCGTCAACGCCTCGCCGGCCGGCGACAGCCTGCCGATCCTGCTCGCCTGCGACGCCATCATCGTATTGGGTGGACCGCGCGGCGTGCGCGAGGTGGCTGCGGAGGCGTTCTTCATCGGTTACCGCCGCATCGCCCGTGCGGACGACGAGCTGGTCCTGCGCGTGCGCATCCCGGCGCCGGCCGGACGCGAGGTGCGCTTCCGCAAAGTCGGCACCCGGCGCGCCCAGGCCATCAGCAAGGTCGTGCTGGCGCTGGCCTGGCGCCCCGATGCCGTCGGCGCCTGGCGCAACGTGCGCGTCGCCCTCGGCTCCGTCGCCGAGCGGCCGGTGCGCGTCCCGGGCGCGGAGGCGGCCCTCGACGGTGCGCGGCCGACCCCCCAGACCGCGGCCGCCGCCGCGGAGGCGGTGATGACCGGCATCGAACCCATCGACGATGTCCGCTCGACCGCGGACTACCGGCGTGCCGTGTCCGGCCGGATCCTGCACCGCATCGTGCGGGACGCCGGCGGTTGGTGAGCCGCTGACCGTTCCGTCACCCCGACGGGTGTCCACGAAGAAACGGCCGGGCCCCTGGCAGGACCCGGCCGCCGGTGACGAAGCTCGGGGCGACGCGCCCCGGGACGAGCTACTTGGGCAGGATCGTCTCGATCCAAGCCTGGCCGAAGTAGATGGCGAAGGCGATCGCGACCGCCCACATCAGCCAGTGGATCTCGGACATCTTGCCCTTGACGACCTTGATGAGCACCCAGCTGATGAAGCCCGCCCCGATGCCCACGGTGATGTCGTAGGTCAGCGGCATGAGGATCATCGTCAGGAGGGCGGGGATGCCGTCCTCCATATCGGCGACCTTGATGTCCTTGACCTGCGTGAACATCAGGTAGCCGACCAGCACCAAGGCTGGCGCGGTCGCCGCCGCCGGGATGATCCCGGCCAGTGGCGCAAGGAAGATGGCGAGCAGGAAGAGCACGCCGGTGACGACCGACGCGAAGCCGGTCTTGGCGCCTTCGGCCACGCCGGCGGCGCTCTCGATGTAGGTGGTGTTCGACGAGACACCAGCTAGTCCGCCCACGGCGGCGGCGATGCTGTCGACGATCAGCACCCGGCCGATGCCGGGCACCGAGCCGTCCTCATTCGCAAGCCCGGCCTCGGCGGCGACGCCCGTCGCCGTGCCCATCGTGTCGAAGAAGTCGGTGAGCATGATCGCGAAGATCACGAGCAGCGCCGTGATGATGGGCAGCTTGCTGAAGACCTGGCCGAGGTCGAACTGGCCGAGCGTCGTGAACGACGGCGCCCATGAGATGTCGCCGATCTTGCTGACCCCGACCAGCACGGCCACGATGGTCGTCACCAGGATCGAGATCACGAGGGCCGCCTTGATCTTGCGCACCCACAGGACCAGGGTCAGCGCCAGCCCGAACAGGAACACGAACTGGCCCGTGGTGGTGGGGAAGCTCGCGGTGACCGGGATCCCGCTCCCGGTGACGATCAGGCCGCCATTGACGAAGCCGATGAACAGGATGAAGAGGCCGATGCCGGCCCCGATGGCCCGCTTGAGGGCCAGCGGCACGGCATTCATGATCGCTTCCCGCAACCCGGCCACGACGAGGATCGTGACCACGACGCCCTCGAGGACGATCACGCCCATCGCCCCCGCGGCTGAGAGGCCGCGGCCGGTGAGGCTGAAAGCGACGATGGCGTTGATGCCAAGGCCCGCCGCCAGCGCGAACGGGTAGTTGGCCACGGCGCCCATGGCGATGGTCATGACGCCGGCCACGAGCGCCGTTCCGGCCGAGACGGCGATCATCCCCGCGGGGTCGAGATGGAACCCGGCGCCCAGGATGCTGGCGTTCACGAAGACGATGTAGACCATGACCATGAATGTGGTCAGGCCGCCCCGCGCCTCCGTGAGCCAGTCCGTCCCCCGCTCGGCGAACTTGAAGTACTTCGCGATCGCGTCCACGCGCACTCCCTTCCTCTATCCCCTCTACCGGATCGGTCCCTCGCCGTCCGGATCCCTCAGCGCCCCACCGGTCCTCCTACCGGCATGCAGGATCCCCGTCTCGCGGGCCAGGGATCTCGGTGCGACCGGCGGCGCGAAGGGTCCCCGGGCTCCCCGAGCCGTGCACGGGCGGGACCTTCGCCATCGGGCCTCTCCTGCCGCTGACCGTTGGGCTGACGCGCGTTCCGGGCGACGAAGGCCTCGATGGTACTGCGCGCTCGGGGCCCGCGAGGGTCGGAATCGTCGGGCCGGGAGACCCCGTCCGCGTATCATCGGCCGGTGCTGGACAGCCCCGATCACGACGGCTTCGAGCCGGACTGAAGCCCGCCGACCGAGCGTGCCCGCGTCCCCCCTGGCCGCTGCCGCGCGCCCGCCCTTCACCCTCCGCGGCCGGGTCCTGACGCCCCTCGCCGCCGGCGGCAGCCGGTTCCTGGCCGACGGCACGGTCGCCGTCGACGCCGCCGGGCGGATCGTCTCGGTCGAGGAGGCGACGCCCGGATCGGCCGGGGGCGCCATCGACCTGCGCCCGTGGCTGCTGCTGCCCGGGCTGGTGGACCTCCATGTCCACCTGCCCCAGCTGCCCAATGCCGGCCTCGGCGCCGGCCTCGACCTGCTGACCTGGCTGCAGCGCTACATCTTCCCGCTCGAGCGCGGCTTCGACAGAGCAGCCGCCGAACACCTGGCGCCGGCCGCCTTCCGCGCCTTCGCCCGGGCGGGGACGACGACGACGGTGATCTACGGGGCGGTCTACGAGGCCAGCCTCGATGCGGTCTTCCGGGCGGCCGAGGCCCAGGGCAGCCGGGCCGTCGTCGGCAAGGTGATGATGGACCGGCTGCGCTACGACGACGTCCTGCCCGACAGCGCCGTGCTCGAGACGAGCCTGCGCGAGGCGGCCGACCTGTGCGCCCGCTGGCATGGCCGGGACGGCGGGCGACTGCGCTACGCCTTCACGCCCCGTTTCGCCGTTTCGTGCTCGCCCGAGATGCTGCGCGAGTCGGCTCGGCTGGCAGCCGACGCGGGGGCCTACTGGCAGACCCACCTCTCCGAGGATCGCGGCGAGATCGCCGAGGTGGCTCGCCTCTTCCCCGAGGCCCGCGACTACACGGACATCTACGACCGGGCCGGCGGCCTCGGGCCGCGGACGCTCCTGGCCCATGCCATCCACCTCTCGGACCGCGAGATCGCCCGCCTGGCCGAGACGGGCACGAAGATCGCCCACTGCCCGGAGTCGAACCTGTTCCTCTCCTCGGGCGTGATGCCCCTTGCCCGCTATCTCGAGGCGGGGCTCGTGGTCGGGCTGGGCTCCGACGTGTCGGCCGGCCCCGACCTCTCGATCTTTCGCCAGATGCGCGCCGGCGCCCACTCCCAGGCCGCGCTGGCGACGATGGCCGGCGAGCGGCGGGCGTCCCTCGATCCGCTGAGCTGGCTCCGCCTGGCGACCCTCGGGGGCGCTCGAGCACTCGGGCTGGAGTCGCTCATCGGCTCGCTCGAGGCCGGCAAGGAGGCCGATATCATCGCCGTCGACCCGGCCTTCACCGCGCCGATCCCTGGCCTCGAGGTCGAACTGCCCGAGGAACTGATGAGCCGGCTCATGTACCGCGAGCACCCCGAGATGGTCCGGGCCGCCTGGGTCCGCGGCCGCCAGCTCGACGGACCAGCCCGCGACGCCCGGCCATGACCAGCGATGACCCACCAGCCGAGGAGACCGCCATGACCGATCGAGACGAGGGGCGGCCCATCCGCCTCGTGACCGACCGCTACGGCAAGGCCAGGATCCGTCTCGTCAAGGTGCTCCGCGGCCCGGCCGGCGACCGGCTGCGGGACCTCACGGTCCAGGTCGCCCTGGAGGGCGACTTCGATGCCGCCCACACGGAGGGCGAGAACCGCCTCGTGGTCGCCACGGATACGATGAAGAACACCGCCTACGCCCTGGCCATCGAGCACCTGGGCGGCTCCATCGAGGCCTACGGGCAGGTGCTGGCCAGTCACTTCCTGGCCTTCCCCCAGGTCCGCCGGGCGACCGTGACGATCGCCGAGGCGCGCTGGGCGCCGATCGACGTCGGATCCGGTCCATCCGACCACGCCTTCATCCGGCGCGGCGACCTGACTCGCACGGCGGTCGTGACGAGGGCCGCCGACGAGGTCTCGGTCGAGGCCGGGGTCGAGGAGCTGACCCTGATGATGACCCAGCGATCGGCCTTCAGCGGCTTCGCCCGCGACCGCTTCACGACCCTGGCCGAGACCGACGACCGGTTGATGGCCACGAAGGTCACGGCGGCCTGGCGCTACGGCGCGGCCGACCTCGACCACGACGCCCTCTTCGAGGCGGTCCTGGCCACCCTCCTGCGCGTCTTCGCCGAGCACACCAGCCCCTCGGTCCAGGCCACGATCTGGCTGCTCGGCAAGGCCGTCCTCGAAGAGCACCCGGAGGTCGAACGGATCCGCTTCGCGCTGCCCAACCTCCACCACTGGCTGGTCGACACCGCGCCGCTCGGGCTGGTCAACGACCGGAGCGTCTACGTCGCCAGCTCCGAGCCCCACGGCCTCATCGAGGCGACCATCGGCCGCGGCTGAGCTCGCCTTGGCGGCTTGGGCCGCGGCACGTTGCGCTGGTTCTCCCTGGGCGGGCTGTCGACTCGATAGGCCGACCCCGAGCGCTTCGCATATCGGCAGGAGAGGCCCTTGGCATAGCCGGGTCCGTTCAAGTGGCGGCGAGGGTATTCGCGGGGCGGCGGGACCAATCCGTTACCATCGCCGCGATGTTCGAGCGCACGGCGCTGCCCGACGGGCCGCGCGTCATCTCCGCCCGTCTGCCGGGCGCGCGATCCCTGTCGGTAGCCGCCTACGTCCTGGCCGGCTCGCGGACCGAATCGAACGAGCAGGCCGGCGTCGCCCACTTCATGGAACACCTCACCTTCAAGGGCACCGCGGCCTACCCCACGGGGCGCCTCGTGTCGGAGGCCATCGAGGGCGTGGGCGGCACCTGCAATGCGGCCACCGACCGTGAGTCGACGGTCTACTGGACGCGGCTGCCGGTGCGCGAGGCGGAACGCGCCGTCGGCGTGCTGGCCGAACTGATCGTCCGCCCCCGCCTCGCCGACGCCGAGATCGATCGCGAGCGGGAGGTCATCGTCGAGGAGATCCGCTCGTACCGGGACGACGCCGCCCAATACGTCTACACGGTCTTCGACGAGGCCTTCTTCGGCGACACGCCGCTCGGGCGCGAGATCGCCGGCGACGAGGACTCGGTGCGCATCGTGCCCGCAAGCACGATCCGCGACTTCTGGCAGGCGAGCTATCGGCCGGCCAACACCGTCATCGCCGTGGCCGGCGACATCGCCCATGAGCAGGTCTGCGACCTGGTGGCCCGGGACTTCGGGCGGGGCAACGGGCCCGTGCCGGGCTGGTTGCCGGCGCCATCGCCCCTGCCGGCGGGTGATCGCATCCGGGTCGTCGAACGCTCCGGCGCCCAGGCTCACCTGTGCCTGGGGGTCGAGGCCCTGCGCCGGGATCATCCTGAGGCCTGGACGCTCGAGCTGCTCTCCGCCGTCCTTGGCGACGGCTCGTCGAGCCGGCTCTTCCTGAGCGTGCGCGAGGATGCCGGGCTCGCCTACGACGTGCACGCCTTCAGCAGCGACTACGCCGACTGCGGGACGCTCCAGATCTACGCCGGCGTCGACCCCCACGACCTCGGCGCGGCTTTGGCCGCCATCCTCAAGGAGCTGGCCCGCCTGCGCGACGAGCCCGTGCCCGAGGCGGAGCTGACGAAGACCCGCAACTACGTCCGCGGCCGGCTCGAGCTGCGCCTCGAGGAGAGCCGCCACCTGGCCTCGTGGATCGGCGTCCAGGAGGCCCTCCACGACCGCGTCCTGTCGCTGGACGAGGCCCTCGAGGCCCTCGACGCGGTCACCTCCGAACAGATCCAGGCGCTCGCCGGGCGGCTCTTCCGGGACGAGGCACTCGCCCTGGCGGTCGTCGCGCCCCAGGGCCACGCCGGCCACCTCGGCCGCGAGCTGCACCTGCCGTGAGCACCGAGCCCACGGGCCGCCGCCGGACGCGGGCCGCCACTGCCCCCCGACCCGAGGACCGCTCCATCGAGACCCGTCTCGCCCGCGTCCACCTGCGCACGGGCATGATCGGCCTCGCCCGCGCGGAACTGGAGACGCTCGTCGCCCAGGGGGCCCTCGACACGACCGCCCTGGCCGACCTCGCCGAGGCCCGCTGGCGGAGCGGTGACCTCAGCGGCGCCGGCGAGGCGGCGGCCGCCCACCTCGACGAGGGCGGACGGGAGCGGATCGCCCTCGCCGTCGCGGCCGAAGCGCTGGCCGCGCGCGGGCGCACGGCTGAGGCCCGGACGCACGCGAAGCGCCTCCTCGCGGCCATCGCCGACCCCGCTGCCGGGGACACCCTCGATTCGCTTTTCGCCGGCCAGCCCCGGGGCGCGATCTGGCCCGAGACGGCCGACGAGACGGTCGTTGGCGTCGGTCCCGAGGCGGAGATCCAGCCCGAGGCCGAGGCCGAGGCCGAGGCGCCGGTCCCCGAGCCCGGGCCGGCCGGCGTGCCTCTGTGGGCTACCCCGGAGGCGGGGGAGGAGACGCCGCCGACCGATGCGGGGGAGCAAACGGTTGGGTTGGCCGAGGAGATGGCCCTCGGCCCCGCCGGAGTGGCGGCCGGGTCCGCTCCACGGCCGGCCACGGGCGACGAGATCGCCCTCATCGAGGCCGACATCGTGGCCGGCGAACTGCGCGACGTGGCCGTGCGCCTGTCCATCATCCTGCGAGAGGAAGGGTCCCTTGCGCCCCTGGTGCTCTCGCTGGCCGACCGCGCCCTGGCCGTCGACGCGCCGCCCCGCATCGCCGCCGCCCTCCAGCTCGTGCGCGGCGATGCCTTCCGCGCGCTGGGCCGGGAGATCGAGGCCGCGGACGCCTTCGCACGATCCCGACGTGCGGTCGCTCGACGTGCCGTCGCCCGCCAGGCCCTCGAAAGGGCCATCACAGACGAAGGAGACCGGTGAACGAACGAACCCTGGTCCTCGTCAAGCCCGATGGCGTCCAGCGCCAGCTGGTCGGGCGCATCCTCCAGCGCTACGAGGATCGTGGCCTGAAGATCGTGGCCCTCAGGCTCGTCAGGATCGACCGGGCCATGGCCGAGCGGCACTATGCCGTCCATCGCGACAAGCCCTTCTTCCGGGGCCTCGTCGACTTCATCGTCTCGGGCCCGCTTGTCGCGGCCGTCCTCGAAGGCCCCAACGCCATCGCCGTGGTCCGTGCGGTCAACGGGGCGACGCGCCCCGAACAGGCGGCGCCGGGCACGATCCGGGGCGACTTCGCGCTCGAGACGGCCCAGAACCTCGTCCACGCCTCGGACAGCGCCGAGACGGCCGCCGGCGAGCTGGCCCTCTGGTTCGGAGCGGACCAGCTGGTCGAGTACGAGCGCGACGTCGATCGCTGGGTGCTCGCTCCCGGCGATTGAACCCCGGGACGCTCAGGAGGCAGGCGGGACCACGCCCGCGGCGCCCGAAAGGCCCCCGACACCAAAGGCCACGAGCAGGGCCAGCAGGCCCAGGAGGAGCGTCAGCGCGGCGGTGATGGTCAGGCGGTCGAGCTGCCAGATGCGCGCCAGGCGCGCCGGCAGGGGCAGGGCCGTCTCGGGGCGCACGATGGGCCACTCCCCGCTGCCGGCGGCGACGGCCGCTCCGGCCGGCCGGCTACCGACCCAGGCGAGCCGCGCCAGCCCGAGTACCGGCAGGGCGCCGAAGGCGAGGGCGACGAGGCCCAGGTTGCCGCCGAGGGCCAGGACCGCCAGCGTGCGCCGCGCCTCGAAGGGCAGCATCGTGGGCAGGCCCACCCCCACGATGACGCTCGCCAGGAGGGCCAGGCCGGTCAGGGGCATCCGCCGCAGCCAGCCCGCCAGCTCGTTGACGTGTCGCGTCCCGAAGGCGGACTCGAGCTCCAGGAGGGCGACCGCAAGCACGGTCCGCGAGAGGCCCAGGCAGACGATCCAGGTCCGCGCGGCGGGAAAGGCGGCCGGATCGGACGAGGCCGCCGCGAGGACCACGAAGCCACCGTCGGCGATGAGGCCGTAGGCGAAGAGGCGAGCCAGGTCGTCGTCGAGTAAGGCGGCGACGCCCGCCACGGCGATCGTCAGCGCGCCGAGGACCGCCAGGACGAGATGGGCGACCGGGGTCGAGGCGCCGGTCGCGGCCAGGGTGGTCTCCACCCAATCGAGGCCGATGAGCGCGAAGCCGGCCGGCAGCCAGACGGCCACCAACGGCAGCGCCGCCAGGCGAGCGGTCTCGACCACCCGCACGGCGGGGATATGAAGCGGCGTCGCGCCGAGACGGATGGCGGCAGCCGCGCCCACCGCCAGGACCCCCGTGCCGACCATCTCCGGCGCCGGGAAGGGGGCGCCGGCCCCGACGACCGCGACGCCGGCCAACCCGACGAGGCCGGCCACGGCCACGAGGCGGACGCCGTCGGCCGCGACCCGCAGGATGGGCATCGAGACCGGTTCGCCGAGCGCGCTGGCCACGCCCGCCAAGCCGGCGGCCGTGACCGCCAGCAGCGCCGCCCCGGGATCGGTCACGGTCACCGCCACGAACCGGGCGGCGCCGCCCGCCGTCGTGGCCAGGGGCAGGTTGGCGGGGGCGCCGTGGGCGGCTCCGGCGAGGCCCCCCCGGACCACCCCGGCCGCGGCCGCGACGCTCAACCCGCGCGCGACGGGGGTCGCCACGATTTGCGCGGCCCCGCGGCCCCGCGACTCGCCCGCCGGCATCAGGAG
>JBIOIE010000027.1:0-11884 GCA_044449605.1 Candidatus Limnocylindrales bacterium
ATGCCCAGGGTCGCCGCAAGCGCCGCGAGGGTGGTCTTGTCCGGGCGCATCGCCCGGGCGAACGGGACGCGCCGGATGCGGGCGATCAAGTCCGCCCGACCGACGACCAGGCCGGCCTGCGGCCCTCCGACCAGCTTGTCGCCACTGAAGGTCACGATGTCCGAGCCGACCGCCAGGCGCTCGGGCGGCATGGGCTCGTGGGCCAGGCCAAAGCGCTCCGTCGGCAGGAGCGCCCCGCTGCCCAGGTCGTCGACGACGAGGGCGCCATGGCGATGGGCCAGCTCGGCCAGGGCAACCGGGTCGGGCGCTTCGACGAAACCTTCCTGCACGAAGTTGGAGGGATGGACCCGCAGCGCCAGGCGCGCGGATCCGTCCGCCAGCGGCGCCTCGAAATCGGCCACCCGGGTGCGGTTGGTGGTCCCGACCTCGAGCAGGCGCGCACCCGCGCGCCGCACGATCTCCGGGATGCGCACCCCGCCGCCGATCTCCACCAGCTCGCCCCGCGAGACCGCGACGCCCCCGCGCCGCCCGGCCAGGCCGACCGCCAGCGCCACGGCGGCCGCGTTGTTATTCGTGACGAGCGCGTCCTCTGCGCCGGTCAGGGCGATGAGATGCTCCTCCGCGAGGCGGAACCGGGCGCCGCGCTTGCCCGTGGCGCCGTCCAGCTCCAGGAGGAGCGGCTCAGCGGCGGCGGCCCGGGCGGCCTCGATCGCGGCGACCGGCCACGGGGCGCGCCCCAGGTTGGTGTGGATGATCACGCCCGTGGCGTTGATGACGGTCGTCACCCCGCCACCGACATAACCACGTAGCGTGCGGATGAGTTCGGTCCCCAACGCTGATAGAGGACGCGCCGGCTCACCAGCGGCCATGCGGGATCGCTCGGCCGCCGTGACAGTGCGTGCAGCCGCGACCACGGCGGCATGATCCGGGCTCGGTTCGAGGGCGCTGGCGGCCGCGGCGATGAGCCGCTCGACGCTCGGCGGCCTGACTCGTCGGCCGCCCGGACGGTCGGCCGCCTTCACGGACCGGGGTCGATCGGAGTGGCGGGTGGCCCGATCCGGAGGAGGGCCCGGAGATGCATCGAGAGCCCGCCGGGTGAGAGCCGATCCGTCGTGCGGTCCAGTTCGTCGACGGACCACCAGCGCATGTCGACCGCGGCGTGTTCGGCCGGTTCACCCGTCCCCGGGCGGGGTGTGAAGTGGGGCACTCGTGCGAAGTAGACCCGCTCCTGCTGGTCGAAAGGCCGGCCCCTGAGGATGCCAGTGTGACGCCGCGTCCAGACGCACGGCCCGAGCGTGATGCCCGTCAGGCCGGTCTCCTCGCGGATCTCGCGCCGCGCCGCCTCGTCGTCGGTCTCGCCGGGCTCGACGCCACCACCCGGCGTCCACCAACAGCTGGCTTCGCCATCGTGGACCCGCATGAGAAGCACGCGCTCGGAGTCATCGACCAGAAGCACTCTGACGGCCTGGCGTAACGGGCGGGACATCGACCGATGATGCCACGGTCCCGCAGCGGCAACGCCCCGTGCCGGTTCGATCGCGCGTCTGGCGGGAGCGCATGGGAGTCGAACCCACCGCGTCACGTCGAGCGTGGCGCCACCGGTTTTGAAGACCGGGCCCAGCACCGGCCAAGACCCGCTCCCGCATGCTCGGCGACGATACCGTACCCCGACGAACCAGCCGGTCGCCCTCCCATATCATCGGCGCATGGCGACCGTCGAACCCCTGCCACCGCTGCGTCTGACCGAACGCACGTCGTGCGGCGGCTGTGCCGCCAAGCTGGGCGCGGACGTGCTCGCCGAGGCGCTGGCCGGGCTGCACGGATCGGCACCGACCGACTTGATCGTCGGGCTCGAGACGCCGGACGATGCTGCCGCGTTCCTCGTCGCGCGCGATCTGGCGATCCTGGGCACGGTCGACTTCTTCCCGCCGCTGGTCGACGACCCACGCACGTACGGTGAGATCGCGGCCGCCAATGCCCTGTCCGACATCTTCGCCATGGGCGGTCGGGTGCTGTTCGCGCTGTCGGTGGCGGCCTTCCCGGAAGATCTGCCCACGGACAGCATGGTGGCGATCCTGGAGGGGGCCGCGGCGAAGGTCCGCGAGGCCGGCGGGACTCTGGCCGGCGGCCACACCATCCGCGATCCCGAGCCCAAGTTCGGGCTGGCCGTGGTCGGGGCAGCGCACCCCGACCACCTGCTGCGAAAGGGCGGTGCGCGCCGAGGCGACGTCCTGCTGCTGACCAAGCGACTCGGGACCGGCATCATCGTGAGCGGCCAGCACCAGGGGCACGCGGAACCATCCGACGTCACGGCTGCGATCGACCAGATGCGGGCTCTCAACCGGTCGGCCGGGGAAGCGCTCGTCGCAGCCGGCATCCACGGCGCCACGGACGTGACGGGGTTCGGCATCCTGGGCCATGGCCTCGAGATGGCTCGCGCGTCCGGCACTCGCTTCGTCATCGAGGCGCGCGCCCTGCCCGCCTTGGCTGGCGCCCTCGATCTCATCCGGGCCGGCGTCGAGACGGACGGGGCGGTTCACAACCGCCGCTTCGCGGCAGCGGCGTTGGAGGTCGGGCCGGGCGTGCCGGACGAGCTCGTGACGCTGGCTCACGATCCGCAGACCAACGGCGGCCTGCTTGCGGCCGTACCGGCTGGTGCGCTCGTCGCCCTCGAAGCGGCCCTCGATGCCGCCGACGTGCCGCACTGGAGGGTCGGTCATGTCGAATCGGAGCTGTCCTCCGAGGGGTCGGTCGCGCTCGTCTGACCAGCCGGCATCCGGAGCGGGAGTTGCTCGGATCCGAGCCCCGGTAGCGCTCGACCAGCTCGCGGCCTTCGCGCCGCGGGTGTCAGGCGCTTGCCGGGCGGTCGCTGAGCGTGGATCTGTCGCAGTCGCGGCCGTGCCGAGGCACTCAGCCGGGACTCAGTCGATCGAACGCTACCCGGGTTCGCACATGGACATGAACATCACCGGGTGTCCGTCGCGTCTTGTCGCCCACCAGCCGCACTGGTACGCAACGACCGAGACGGTGGTCCTGCGTTTCGGCCACCAAGTGGGCTGGTGACCGAGTACCCCACGGCCGCTGCTCCTTGTTACGTACCAACACGGCTGGTGGGCGACGACCGAGGTGTGGTCCTGCCTTTCGGCCACCAGGCGGGTTGGTACGCAACAGACGCGCCGGCGAGCCGAGCGGGAAGACCGCGCAGGCGAGCCGAGCCTGACGACCCAGCCGGCGAGCCCGATCCGGGCCGGCCGTCTGTGCTCAGCGAGGCGGGCGTACACTCGGGCGGTCGGTCGCACCATGGTGGTCGATCCGAACCGTGCATCGGAGGGTTCTCGCCCATGCCCCGCGAGTACGTCCGCTTGACCCAGCCGCTCGTGCGCGAGGGAGGCCGCGGCGACGCGGGCACCCTCCGGCCGGCGACCTGGGACGAGGCGCTCGAGCGTGTCGCCGCCGGCTTCAGGGCCGCGGGTGAGCGCCACGGGCCGACGACGTTCGGGACGTTCAGCTGCTCCAAGGCGACCAACGAGGTGAACTTCGCCGCCCAGAAGTTCTCGCGGGTCGTGCTCGGCAGCAACAACATCGACAGCTGCAACCGTACCTGACACGCTCCGAGCGTCGCCGGTCTGGCGACCGTCTTCGGTGCCGGGGGCGGCACAAGCTCATACCGTGAGGCGGAGGAGACGGATCTCGTCCTCCTCTGGGGCAGCAACGCCCGCGAGACCCATCCGATCTTCTTCCACCACCTGCTGAAGGGGATCAATCGCGGCGCGCGCCTCATCGCTGTCGATCCGCGCCGCACCAGCTCGGCCGAGTGGGCGGACCTGTGGCTGGGCCTCGATGTCGGCTCCGACATCGCCCTGGCCAATGCCATGGGCCGCGAGATCATCGCCGCCGGCCTGCACGCGCGCGAGTTCATCGAGCGCGCTACCACCGGCTTCGACGCCTACCGCGCCAAGGTGGAGCCGTACACGCTGGAGTACGCCGAGCGCGAGACGGGCGTCCCGGCCGACGCCATCCGCGAGGCAGCCCTGGCCTACGCCCGGGCCGACCGGGCGATGATCTGCTGGACGCTGGGCATCACCGAGCACCACAACGCGGTGGACAACGTCCTGGCCCTCATCTCACTGGCCCTGCTGACCGGTCACGTCGGCAAGTACGGCAGCGGCATCAACCCGCTGCGCGGCCAGAACAACGTCCAGGGCGGCGGCGACATGGGCGCCCTGCCCGATCGCCTGCCCGGTTTCCAGCACGTGGAGAACGATGCGCTGCGGGCGAAGTTCGACGCGGCCTGGGGCGTCACGGTGCCGCCCAAGCGCGGCTGGCACCTCTCCGGCATGTTCGACGCCATGGAGCGGGGCGACCTGCAGGCCGTGTACGTGATCGGTGAGAACCCGGTCCAGTCGGAGGCCGACCAGGAGCGGGCGAAGCATCTCCTGTCGACCCGCGACTTCATGGTCGTGCAGGACATCTTCCTGACCAAGACCGCCGAGCTGGCCGACGTCGTCCTGCCCGCGGCGGCCGCCTGGGCCGAATCGGAGGGCACGGTCACCAACTCCGAGCGACGCGTGCAGCGCGTGCGCAAGGCCCTGGACCCGCCCGGCGAGGCGCGCGACGACCTGGCCATCATCTTCGCTATCGCACGCGCGATGGGCCTCGACTGGGGCGCCCCGGACGCGGAGTGTGTCTGGGACGAGGTCCGCAGCCTGGCCCCGCCGTTCGCGGGCATGAGCTACCGCCGCCTCGACGAGATGGGCGGCATCCAGTGGCCGTGCTACGACGAGACCCACCCCGGCGAGATGTTCCTGCACTCGCGGCTGTGGGAGGACCCGGTGCCGGGCCTCCGCGCGCCCTTCGTGCCGGTCGACCACGACCCGCCGGTGGACCGCCTGAGCCCCGAGTTCCCGATCCGCCTGACCACCGGCCGGCGGCTCGACTCCTACAACACGGGCGTCCAGTCGGGCGGCTACCGCTCGCCGCTGCGGCGCGGCGAGTCGCTCGACATCTCGCCGGAGGACGCGGCGGGCATAGGGCTGACAGACGGCGAACAGGTGCGCGTCGTGTCCCGTCGTGGCCGACTGGAGGTGCCCATCCGCATCGATCCATCGCTGCGGCCCGGCCTGACTTTCATGACCCTCCACTTCCAGGACGAGGTGGCCACGAACCTGTTGACCATCGACGCGACCGATCCCAAGTCGGGCACGGCCGAGTTCAAGGCCACGGCCATCCGCATCGAGAAGCTGTCGACGCCCGTACCGGCCTAGGCGAGGCTACACTCGGATCGTGGACCTGCACGTGGTCGCGCCGCTGGCCAGCCCCGTGGAGCGCGCGGCCGTCGATGCGGTCCTCGTCGACCGTGTCGGACCCCCCACCTCCTGGCACGGCGGCCCGCGAGCGACGTCGACCGAGGGGCACGTGGCGCGCGGCGGTCACGACGCACGCGCGCATCGGGACTTGCTCCTGCCGACCCTCCTCGCGCTCCAGGATCACGTCGGCTACATCAGCCAGCCGGCGCTCGGGTACGTCTGCCGTCGCTTGTCGATCCCGCCGGCGGAAGCGTATGGCGTGGCCACCTTCTACTCGCTGCTGGCGACGACGCCGCGACCGCCGGCCGTGGCCCACGTGTGCGAGGACCTGGCCTGCCGTCTGGCCGGATCGGAGGGCCTCTGTGCGAGCCTGGAGCGGTCGCTCGGTCCGGCCGGGGAGCCGGCCATCGGCGGACGGGCGACCTGGCTCCGCAGCCCGTGCCTCGGCCAGTGCGAACGTGCCCCGGCGGCGCTCTTCACGATCGCCGGCGAGGCGCCCAACGCCTTCGCTGCCGGCCGGCTCGATGCGCCTGGCATCACCGGCCGCCTGGAAGCCGCGGTCTCGGGCCGGTCGGTCGGGCGCGATGCCGGCGACGACCCGTGGGGGCCGGTGCGGCAGGCGGCCATCCGCGCGTCGGTGCCGCAGGCCGCGGCCGGGGGCCTCACGCTCCTGGCGCGGGTCGGTGTGGTCGACCCGAACAGTCTCGGGGCGTATCGCACCAGCGGTGGATACGTCGCCCTGACCAGGGCGATCGAGATGGGGCCCACGTGGGTCATCGAGGAGGTGACCGCCTCCCGCCTGGTCGGTCGTGGTGGGGCGGCCTTCCCGACCGGGCGCAAATGGGCCGCCGTGGCGGCAGCGCCCGCCATGCCCCACTACCTCGTGTGCAACGCCGACGAGTCCGAGCCGGGCACCTTCAAGGATCGTCTGCTGATGGAGGAGGATCCGTTCGCGGTGGTCGAGGCGATGACCGTGGCCGCCTTCGCCACGGGCGCCACCAGGGGCTACGTCTACATCCGGGGCGAGTACCCGCTCGCGGCCGCTCGCCTCCAGCGCGCGGTGGACCAGGCGCGTGCCGCCGGTCTCCTCGGGCCGAGCGTCATGGGCTCGGGGTTCGCCTTCGACGTCGAGCTGCGCCTCGGCGCGGGCGCGTACATCTGCGGCGAGGAGACGGCGCTCTTCGAGTCGATCGAGGGCAAGCGCGGCGAGCCGCGCAACAAGCCGCCCTTCCCGGTCGAGGTGGGCCTCTTCGGCCAGCCGACCGCCATCAACAACGTCGAGACGCTGGCCAACGTGCTGCCCATCGTGCAGGATGGCGCCGCGGCCTTCGCCGCGATCGGCACCGACGGCTCGAGCGGCACCAAGCTCTTCTGCCTGTCGGGCCAGGTGGGCCGACCGGGCCTGTACGAGGTGCCGTTCGGGACGACCCTGCGGGCGCTGCTGGAGCTGGCCGACGGTCCGCCGGCGGACGACATCCGGGCCATCCTGCTGGGCGGTGCGGCCGGCGTCTTCGTCGGGCCCGAGGCGCTCGACGTGGCGTTGACGTTCGAAGGCACGCGCGCCATCGGCGCGACGCTCGGCTCGGGGGTCGTGATGGTCTTCGGCCGGGACGCTGATCTGGTCGGCGCGGTCCGCCGCGTGGCGACCTTCTTCCGCGACGAATCGTGCGGCCAGTGCGTGCCCTGCCGCGTCGGCAGCGTGCGCCAGGAGGAGCTGCTGGCGCGCCTGGACGCCCGGCACGATGGCTGGGCGGGCGAGGAGGCCGCCCTGCTCCGCGAGCTGGGCCAGGCGATGCGCGACGCGTCGATCTGCGGCCTGGGCCAGACGGCGTCGTCGGCCATCGAATCCGTGCTGCGTCAGCCCGGGCTGCTCGCCTCATGACCGTCGACCCGATCATCCTGGACCCGCCGGCCCGGCCCAGCCGCGTGCCCCGGGCGCCCGCCACGCCGGTCGCGGCCCCCGTCGCGATGACGATCGACGGGCAGGCCGTGAGCGTGCCCGCCGGATCGACCATCCTCGACGCCTGTGGGGCACAGGGCATCGACACGCCGACGATGTGCTACCTGGAGAACCTGAGCCCGGTCAACGTCTGCCGCGTGTGTGTCGTCGAGGTGGCCGGATCCCGGGCGCTGGTGCCGGCCTGTTCGCGCAAGGTGGAGGCGGGCATGGCCGTGCAGACCGATTCCGAGCGCGTCCGCCACGCCCGCCGGCTGGTGCTGGAGCTGCTCGGATCCTCGGTCGATGTGAGCCTCGCCGGCCCGTCGACACCCGACGGGACGCTGGCCGGCTACGCCGCCCGGTATGGCGCGCAGGCGGGCCGTTTCGGACCGGGCGCCGAGACGGTGGCCCAGCCGGTCAAGGTCGACAACGAGCAGTACGTGCGTGATTACGCACGGTGCATCCTCTGCTACAAGTGCGTCGAGGCGTGCGGCGTCGACGCCCAGAACACGTTCGCCATCGCGGTCGCCGGGCGCGGCTTCGGGGCCCACATCTCGACCGAGTGGGAGGTCGCCCTGCCCGACTCGGCGTGCGTCTACTGCGGCAACTGCATCGGCGTCTGCCCGACCGGCGCCTTGATGTTCCGGTCCGAGCACGAGATGCGCGCGGCCGGCACCTGGGACGAGACGGCGCAGACCGTGACCGACACGATCTGCCCGTACTGTGGCGTCGGCTGCACGCTCAGCCTGCACGTCCAGGACGGGGACATCGTCAAGGTGACCTCGCCCCTGGATGCCTCGGTGACCGAGGGGCACCTGTGTGTCAAGGGTCGCTTCGGCTTCCAGTTCGTGCAGAGCCGGGAGCCGGGTCAGCCGCGCTAGGGCGTCCCGCCGGGAGCTTCTCGCGCGGGCTCAGAGCCAGTCGATCCAGCGCAGGAAGCCGACGGTGAGGGCCCCCAGGAGGACGGCCGTGGCGACCACCAGCCAGAAGCCGAGCGGTTCGAGACCGGAGAAGGCCGGCCCGGCCTCGCTCATGCCGAACACGCCGCTGAAGGCGGCGATGCCGGCCAGCACGACGGTGACCCCGGTCAGGCGCTTCATGATCAGGGAGAGGTTGTTGTTGATGGTCGAGAGGTAGACCTCGACCGTCGAGGCGACCAGTTCTCGCGAGCTGTCGAAGTCGTCCGTGAGGCGGACCAGGTGGTCGTACACGTCGCGGAAGTAGAGGATCTGCGCCTCGCCGATGAGGTCGTCCTCGCGACTCGTCAGCTGGTTGAAGATCTCCCGACTCGGGCCGATGACATGGCGGATCCTGATGAGCTCGCGCTTCAGGCCGAAGATCTCCTCCAGCGTTTCGCGGTCGGGCTTGGCGATGACCCGGTCCTGGAGGTCGTCGATCTCATCCGCGAGGCGGTCGAAGATGGGGAAGTAGCCGTCCACCACGGCATCCACGAGGGCCCACAGCAGGTAGTCCAGCCCGCGCTCGATGATGGTCCCGAAGCCGAGCTTCAGCTGGTGCGCCGCGTGTGGATCCCACGAGGCCGGGTGGACCGAGAGCAGGAAGCGATGACTCAGGACGTAGTCCAGCTCGCTGACCTCGATGTGCTCGTCGCGGGTGAGGGCGAAGAGGACCATGTGGAGCACGTCGCCGACGTGCTCCACCTTGGCCCGCTCATTGCGCTCGCCGATGTCCTCGACGATCAGGGGGTGGAGGCCCAGGACGGCAGCGACGGCCGCCAGGTCGGCCGACGAGGGCTCGACCAGGTCGAGCCAGAAACGCGCCTGCGGGTCGCGGGTGAGGCTCGGCAGCTCCTCCAGGGAGACTGCTTCCGTGAGCTTGCCGTCGCGCACGGCGACGAGTCGGATGCCAGTGCCGGGTGAGGTCGCCGCGACGTCCATGACCGCCATGATGGGCCCCGGCATGGCCTTCCGCATGGCGCACATCGCGTCGCCCTGGTGCGCCCGGGCCCGGCTCGTCGAGACCCGCGCGCCGCCACCCGGTCGTCGCCTCAGGTCGAGCCATTGATGCGCTCTATGACCAGGTTGCTCGCGGGTCGGCCACCAGGGACGCCCAGGGCTCTACGAGCTGGTGTCCACGACACAGAAGCGGTTGCCCTCAGGGTCGGCGAGGATGATGTAGTCCGCGTCGGGCGGGCGCTTGTCCCAGTTGACCTCTGTGGCACCCAACGCGATGAGGCGCTGGACCTCCCCCGCCTGGTCCTCGGCGTACAGGTCAAGATGGATCCGCGGCGGCACCTGGACGGTCGAGTGGACCTGGTCGAGCGACATGTTCGGCCCGACGCCGTCCCTCGGGCGCAGCAGCACGAAATCGTCATCGCCGCCCTCGCGCCGGACGTAGCCCAGGGCGGCCGCCCAGAACTCGGCCTGACGCTGCAGATCGTCGACACGCAGGACGATGGAACCGACGCGGAGCATCCGGACCTCAGTTCGGCGGGGCTGCGGCCGCGCGCACGAGCCGGATGGCCTCCGCGACGCCGCCGGTCCAAGGCTGGCCGTGGCCCGGCAGCACGTAGGCGGCCTCGCAGGCGCGCAGCCGCTCGAGCGATGCGATCGCCTCGACGGGATCGGCCGTGAACGGCGCCAGCTGAGGCCCCGACGCGCCGGTCGTGACCGCGTAGGTGGCCAGGGCATCGCCCGCGAACAGGCTATCGAGGCCGGCCACGAAGAGAGCCGCACTGCCCGGGGTGTGCCCGGGCACGTGGACGACCCGGGGCGCGCCCGGGACATCGAGGGTCGCCCCATCGCCGAACGTGATGACCTCCGTGATGCGGGGCGTGCGCATCGCGCCATGCGTCACGGAGTAGACCAGGAAGCGCAGCAGCGCCATGGGGCGCACGGGCCTGGCGCCCCGGGCAGGGTTGGGCACTTCCCCCCGCGCCAGCGCGGCGTCCAGCTCGTGGATCCGTACCCCGACGCCGCGCTCGCGGCGGATGCGTTCGGCGAACCCGATGTGATCGCTGTGACCGTGGGTCAGGAGCACGGCCCGCACGTCGGCCAGCGAGCGCCCCATCGCCGCCAGCTCGGCCGGCAGGTCGTGCCACTGGCCGGGCATGCCGGTGTCGATGATGGTGACCGCGCCGGCCTCCTCCACGAGGTAGGCGTTGACCATGCCAGCGCCGATGCGCCGGACGCCAGGTCGGATCTCCACCGGGCCCCTCCTGCATGAGCCGACCGAGCCTGGGCTCGCTCCGGCTGGATGCTAACGCGCCGCGGCGGTCAGGTCACGGACAGTTCCGGCGGGGCCGCCCACGAGCGCAACGTGCGCATGTAGTTGGCGCGCTCGAAGGCCGAGGGATCCTCCGCGGTGGCCTGGCTGGCGCTCCCGCGCAGCTGGGCCACCGACTCGTATTCGTGTTCGCCCATCCACGCCCGGAGGCCGGCCTCGACGCCCAGCAGATGGTCGGGCCCGTGGCGCAGCAGGGCCGAGGTCATCATCACCACGTCCGCCCCGACCAGCAGACCTTTGACCACGTCCGTGCCGGAATGGGCGCCCGAGCTGGCCGCCAGCGAAACGCCCGGGCCGAGCTGTGGCCGCAGGATGGCGATCCAGCGCACCGGCAGGCGCATCTCCCAGGGCTGGCTGAGCTCGAGCCGCGGGACGACATCCAGGCTCTCGAGGTCGATGTCCGGCTGGTAGAAGCGGTTGAACAGCACGAGGCCATCGGCCCCGCGCTCGACGGCCGCCGCGGCGAAGTTGGCCAGCGCCGAGTAATACGGGCTCAGCTTGACCGCCAGCGGGATGGTGATGGCCGCCCGCACGGCGGCGATCAGGTCCAGGTCGACGGCCTCCATCTCGGCGGCCGTCCGGGCCCGATCGGCGGCCAGGTGGTAGAGGTTCAGCTCGAGCGCATCGGCCCCCGCATCCTCGATGAGCCGGGCGTAGCGCACCCAACCACCGGCTGTACTGGCGTTGAGGCTGCCGATGACCGGCACGCTGGCCGCGGCCTTGATGCGTCCGAGACCGGCCAGATACCGCTCGCCCCGGTCCTGCCAGCGGTCGACGTTGGGAAAGTAGTCCAGGGCTTCGGCGAACTGCTCGGAGCCCGCATCGAGCGCCCGGTCGACCTGGAGCTCATCGTGCAGGATCTCCTCTTCGAAGAGTGACGGCAGGACGATGGCGGCGGCGCCCGCCCGTTCCACGAGGCCGGCCGTGGCCGGGTCCGCGTTGAGGGGCGAGGCGGAGGCGACGATGGGGGACCGCAGGTCGAGCCCCAGGTAGCGGGTGCGCAGGTCGACGGTCACGCCTCGTCCTCCTCGCTGGCATACCGGTAGCCGGCATCGCTCTCGACCTCGGGCACGATGCCCGGGTCGGGTCGATGGACGTGCGGCACGGTGCGTTCGATGCCGGCCAGCTGCTCGTAGTAGCGCCAACGCTCGTCAGCATCGGCCTGCGCCAGCGCCGCCAGCTCGACGGCTCGTTCGGGATGCGTCCGCTCCAGGATGCCGAACCGGGTCTCGGTGGCCACGAAGTCGCGGATGGGGATGGAGGGCGCGGCGGAGTCGAGCTTGAACGGGTGGCCGCTCTCGATCTCGCTGGGGTGGTACCGATAGAGCGGCCAGTAGCCGCTCTTCACGGCGTCCTTCTGGTGGCTCATCGACTTGGACATGTCGATGCCGTG
>JBIOIE010000028.1:0-11426 GCA_044449605.1 Candidatus Limnocylindrales bacterium
ACGCCGGCGCGCTCAGCCGCCTCCTGCCTCGAATACCCGCCCACTGCGACACTGTAGCGCCGGAACCCTCGCGCTCGGTCGAGAGTCCTAGAGCAATTCCCCGTGCGCCGAGCCGGTCGGCTCGCCCTCGCGCGGCCGGGGTTCCTCGCCCGGGCCGTACTCCGGCGTGTCGCCGTTGGACCCGACTGCGGCTGGCTCGCCTGCCTCGAGGACCGGGAGCGCCTCGCGGGCCTGGCCCTCGATGGCCCCGACGCCGTAGGGCACCCACTTGGCCGGGTCCTGGAGGCGGTGCTGCTCGACGTTGCCGCGGCCATGGACCTCGGCGAAGCCGCGCGGCTCGATCCACATGCGCTCGCCCTCGAGGAGGCCGAGGACACCCGACTGGCCGGGTTCCGGCCGCTGCTTCTGGCAGTACGCGCAGGCGCCCGAGTCGTGGCGCTTGTAGGTGGGCGGCTCCTCGTAGGTCGTGATGTAGCCCTCGTAGTTGCGCAGGACCACCTTGTGGTCGGAGTAGCTGATGAGGTAGTTGGGCATGACCGGGATCTTGCCGCCGCCGCCGGGGGCGTCGATGACGTAGGTCGGCACGGCATAGCCGGAGGTGTGCCCGCGCAGGCCCTCGATGATCTCGAGGCCCTTGCCCACCGGCGTCCGGAAGTGCCCGGAGCCCTCGACGAGGTCGCACTGGTAGAGGTAGTAGGGGCGGATCCGGTTCGCGACGAGCTTGTGGACCAGGGCCCGCTGGATGTGCACGCAGTCGTTGACCCCGGCGAGGAGGACGGACTGGTTGCCGACCGGCAGGCCCGCCTTGGTCAGCCGGTCGACCGCCCGGCTGACCTCGGGCGTGATCTCGTTGGGGTGGTTGAAGTGGAGGTTGATCCAGAGCGGGTGGTACTGCTCGAGCATCGTGCACAGCTCGTCGTCGATGCGCTGGGGCAAGAAGACCGGCACCCGCGAGCCGATCCGGATGATCTCGATGTGGGGGATCTCGCGCAGCCCGCGCAGGATCGTCTCGAAGAGCTTGGGGGCGAGGGTCAGCCCGTCGCCGCCGGAGATGAGCACGTCGCGCACCTGGGGCGTCCGGCGCAGGTATTCGAGCTGGGCTTCGTGCTCGCGGCGGTTGAAGTTCTGGGTAGGGTCGCCCACGATCCGCGAGCGCGTGCAGTAGCGGCAGTAGCTGGCGCACTGGGTGGTCACCAGCATCAGCACCCGGTCGGGGTAGCGGTGCACGAGACCGGGCACCGGGGAGTGGCGATCCTCGGCGAGCGAGTCCTCCATCATGCCCGTGAAGGCCTCCTGCTCGCGGCCGAGCGGGATGACCTGGCGGCGGATGGGGTCCTCGGGGTCCTTGGGGTCGATGAGGCTCAGGAAGTAGGGCGTGATGTCGACCCGGAACTTGTCCGGCGCCGAGAGGCCCTCGCGCTCCTCGTCGGTCAGCTCCAGGATGTCCTCGAAGTCGGCCAGGTCGTTGACCCGGTTCGAGAGCTGCCAGCGCCAGTCGTCCCACTTCTCGTCGGGCACGTCCGCCCAGCGCGGCGCCCGCCGGCTGCGCGCGGGCCGGCCGTCCGGGCCCAGCGTCCTGGCCGGATCGCGCTGGTTGACGTAGGGGGTCTCCAGGTCGTTCACGCTCGGGACCTCGACGCAGGCGGGACGCTCGTTGGATACGGATTATGCATGTTGGATGGCGACCCGGCATAGGGCCACGGGTCACCCGGGGGGACGGCCCAGCCGTCGCGCGAGGCGCCCGCCAGCCACGGGTCGTTTGCTAGACTGCGCCGCGATGGTCAAGTTCATCGGCGGGGTCCTGCTGCTCGGCTTCCTGACCGTCGCCGTCGTCTCGCTCGTGCAGGCGTTCGTCATCTCGGTACCGGCGGCGCTCATCCTCGTGGCCGCCCAGGGCCTGCTGGGCTCGATCGTCCTCGGCACCATCGTCGTCCTCATCGTCCAGCGCTCCGCGCGCAGCCCGGAGAGCCGGGTCAGCCGCTGGGCGAGGCCGATCGTCGGGCCCAACGGCCGCTACGTCTTCGCCTTCCTGGTCCTGGCCTGGACCGGCTTCATGTACCTCCTCGCCAGCCTGCCCCCCGAGCCCAACGGCAGCCCCTCGAGCTGGGTCGGCGGGATGGCCCTGCTGGGCCTCTTCGCGGGCACGTTCATCTTCCTCGGCTTCGTCTGGTCGGTCATCAGCGAGTAGCCCCGCCCCACGCGGCGCATCCGGCCCTGCTGGCGCATCATGGCGGCGATGAGGACGGTGACCGTCGACTGGCAGCCCGACCAGGACCGGTTCGAGGCCCATGGCACCCACGCCGAGTGGCTCGTGCACATGAACGCACCCCACGCGGAGGGCGGTCCGACCGGCTTCAGCCCCGCCGAGATGCTCCTCGCCGGCGCCGGCGGTTGCTCGGCCTGGGACGTCGTCGAGATCCTGCGCAAGCAGCGCCAGCGGATCAGCGCGATCCGGGTCGTGGTCGGTGGCGAGCAGGCCAGCCAGCCGCCGTACGCCTTCGTGCGCGTCAGCCTCGAGTACCACGTCAGCGGACACCACCTCAACGAGGCCAAGGTGCGCCGGGCGGTCGAGATGAGCGAGCAGCGCTACTGCTCGGTCATCGGCACGATCCGCGGCGTCGCCGAGGTGACCTGCGACGTGGTCGTCCATGACGCCGGCGAGGACGCCACCGGACCGACGATCGAGGCGGCCGCCACGCTCAGCGCCCCGGACTGATCGGGCGCGATGTCGCCCTTCGAGCGCCTGGGTGGGTTCGTCGTCCGCCGTCGCGCGTTCGTGCTGGCGGCCTGGGGGCTGCTCCTCCTGGCGGCCCTGCCGCTCGCTCCCCAGGCCGGTTCGGCGCTCCGGGCGGGGGGCTTCACGCTCGACGACCTCGAGGCGGCGCGGGCGCGCCAGCTCCTCGTCGACGCGGTCGGCCTTGCGCCGTCCTCGCTGGCCGTCGTCGTCCGCAGCGAGACCGCGGCCCGGGCCGGCGATCCGGAGTTCGAGGCGGCGGTCGCGGCCGCCATGCGCGACGTGCCGACGGCCAAGCACGTCACCGGCGTCGTGAGCCACCTCCTCTCGCCACGCCAGGTCAGCGCCGACGGCCGCACGGTCTACGAGGTCGTCAACCTCGACCTGGCCCCGGACGACTCACCCGCTGCCCTCGCGCCCGTCCAGGCCGCGCTGCACCAGGCGCCGGGCATCCAGACCCTGCTCGCCGGCGGCCCTGCCTTCTACGGCGACATCCAGTCCGTCTCGGAGAGCGACCTCCGGCGGGCGGAGCTGATCTCCCTGCCCCTTGCCGCCCTGGCTCTTCTCGTCGTGTTCGGGTCGGCCGTGGCCGCGGCCGTGCCCCTCGTCGTGGGCGGCTCGGCCGTCGTCGTCGCCCTGGCCCTGATCTTCCTCATCGCCTCCGCCATGCCGATGAGCATCTTCGTGCTCAACCTGGCCACGCTGCTCGGCCTGGGCCTGGGTGTCGACTACTCGCTGTTGATGACCAGCCGCTTCCGCGAGGAGCTGGCGCGCGCGGGAGGCGGCCGCCGGCCGGATGGCAGCGTCGATCGGGCGGCGGTGGACGGCGCGGTCGTGGCCACCGTCGCGACCGCCGGACGGGCGGTCTTCTTCAGCGGCCTGACCGTGCTCCTGGGCGTCGCCGGCCTGGTCCTCTTCGAGTTCATGATCCTGCGCTCGGTCGGCATCGCCGGCGCCATCGTCGTGGGCCTGGCCGCGTTCGCCGCGCTGACTCTCCTGCCGGCGGGCCTCTCGTTCGTCGGCCCACGGCTCGAAGCGCTGAGCCTCCGCCGCACCCGGCCGGCCGATGCCGCCCGGACCGGCTGGTGGGAGCGGCTGGCCAACCGGGTCATGGACCACCCCTGGCGCGTCTTCGTGCCGATGCTGGGGCTGCTGCTGCTGCTCGGGGGGCCGTTCCTGCACGTCCGCTTCAACGCGCCCGACGCGACCATCCTGCCCGCCAACGTGCCCTCGCGGGTGGCCTACGACCTCCTCGCGAAGGAATTCGGGGAGGGCGAGTTCGCGCCGCTCATCCTGGCCGTGCGCACGGACGGACCGGCCACCAGTCCGGCCAACCTGGCCCTGCTCTACGACTGGACGCGGCGCCTGGCTACCGAGTCGAGCGTCCGCCGGGTCGACTCGATCGTCGACGTCGACCCGCGCCTGAACCTCGCCCAGTACCAGCTCCTCTACGCCGACCCGGCCCATGTGCCCGACCGGTTCGCCGCGACCGCGCTCGCGGCCACGACGCGGGGCGACGTGACCGCGGTGACCCTGACGACGCCGTATGGCCCGAACGCCAGCCAGGGCCGGGCGCTGGTCCAGGCCCTCCGCGACCCGGCCTCGGCGCTGGCCCCGCCGGCTGGCCTGCACGTCCTGGTGGGCGGCGGGGCCGCGGAGGTCAAAGACGTCGTCGACCGGGTCGCGGCCGACTTTCCGCGGACTGGTCTGTTCATCCTCGTGGCCACGTACCTGGTCCTCTTCCTGCTCCTGCGCTCGGTGGTGCTGCCGCTCAAGGCGCTGGTCATGAACAGCCTCTCGATCGTGGCCAGCTTCGGAGCGCTGGTCTGGATCTTCCAGGACGGCAACCTCTCGGCGGTCCTGGGTTTCTCGCCCCTCGGGTACGTCGAGACGACCCAGCCGGTCATCCTCTTCTGCGTCCTCTTCGGCCTGTCCATGGACTACGAGGTCTTCCTGCTCTCGCGCATGAAGGAGGTCTACGACCGGACGGCCGACAACCGCGTCGCCGTCGCCCGGGGCCTCGAGCGGGCGGGCCGGATCGTGACCTCGGCTGCGCTCATCGTCGTCCTCGTCGCGGCCTCGTTCGCCTTCGCCGACATCGTGCTCATCAAGGCGCTCGGGATCGGCATCGCCATCGCCGTGGCCCTCGACGCGAGCATCGTCCGGGCGCTCCTGGTGCCGGCCACGATGCGCCTGCTGGGCGACTGGAACTGGTGGCTGCCCAAGCGCCTCGAACGCTTCATCGCCTCACGCCTGCCGCTCGCCGGCGGCGCAACGCTGGCCCAGGTGGCGATCCTCCTGCTCGTCGCCGCCCTGCTCCTGGCCGGCTGCTCGCCGGGCGGGCGCCTGCTGGGCGTCGACCCGCAGCCCCGCCTGTCTCCGCCACCGACCGTGCCGCCCCCGGTCGCCGTGGCCGACCCGCAGCCCATCGTCTTTCCGGCCGACGAGGCGCCCCACCACCGCCTGACCGAGTGGTGGTACTACACCGGCCACCTCGCCAGCGCCGACGGGCGCCGCTTCGGCTTCGAGTTCGTCGTCTTCCGGGCCGAGCGGGGCGACTTCCCGGTCAGCTGGGCCGCCCACCTCGCCCTGACCGACGAGACCGGCGGCCGATTCCACTACGACCAGCGCTCGTTCATCGGGCCGGCCGCGGATCGCTCGATGGGCGGCCAGGGGTTCGCCCTGGCGATGCCGAGCGTCGCGGCCGACGGGACGCCGTCAGCCGCAGGGGCCTGGCTGATGGGCGGACTCGACGGCCGCTACTCGCTCTCGGCGGCCAGCTCCAGCGCCGGCTTCGGGCTCCAGCTCGCGCTCGACGGCGGGACCACGGCGGCGGTCCTCCATGACGGCGACGGCTGGGTCGGGTTCGGGCCGGCCGGCGGGTCGTACTACTACTCGCGGCCGCGGCTGGCGGCCAGCGGCGTGGTGACCCTGGATGGGGCTCCGCTCCAGGTCACGGGCACGGCCTGGTTCGATCACCAGTGGGGCGACTTCATCTCGGTCGGGGCGGGCTGGGACTGGTTCGCCGTCAACCTCGCCGACGGGACCGACCTGACCCTTTCGCTCGTGCGGGCGCCGGACGGCTCCGATGCGCTCGTGTACGGAACGTACGTCGACCCATCCGGAACCGTCCGCCACCTCGACCGGACGGCCTTCACGGTGACCGCCACGGGAACCTGGACGAGCCCGGTCACGGGCGCCACGTATCCCGCCGGCTGGCGGCTCGAGCTGCCCGGGGAGGGGTTGCGGATCGACCTGGCGCCGACGGTCGCGGCCCAGGAACTGGACACGCGGCCGACGACCGGGGTCGTCTACTGGGAGGGTTCGCAGCGGGTGAGCGCCACGCGCGCCGGCGAGCCGCTCGGTGGCGAGGCCTACGTGGAACTGACCGGCTACGGCCCGAGCGGCCCATAGCCCACGGGACGGCGCGGCGGGTCGACCTGCGACGGGAGGGGCGCTACCTCTCGACTTCGGTAAGGGCTAGTCTGGCGGCCAGCGCCGGCAGGGGTTCCCGAACGAGGAGGTGCGCGTGCCGATCGGCGGTCTGCGGCGAGGGTCGGGCAGGTACGTGGCGACGGTCCTGTTCGTCGACATCGCCGGTTCCACCGAGCGCGCGGCACAGCTCGGCGATGCGGCCTGGAAGTCGCTCCTCGGTCGCTACTACGCCGTCGTACGGGACGGCCTGCGCCACTTCGGCGGGCGGGAGATCGACACAGCTGGCGACGGCCTCTTCGCGGTCTTCGCGGTCCCCGCGGACGCCGTCACCTGTGCCTTCGCGGTGCGTGACGGGGCGGCCGCCCTGGGACTTGCCGTGCGTTCAGGGCTCCATTCGGGCGAAGTCCAGTCCATCGAGGGCAAGGTCGGCGGCATCGCAGTCCACATCGGTGCCCGGATCGCCGCCGCCGCCGCATCGGGCGAGGTGCTCGTCTCGAGCACGGTCAAGGACCTCGTCGCCGGCTCGCGCCTACGCTTCGAGGACCGCGGCGAGACCGACCTCAAGGGCGTGCCGGAGCGCTGGCGCCTGTTCGCCGCCTCGCCGCCGCTCGAACAGGCCATCGACCTGCCCAGCGGGCCTCAGTCCGCCGGGATCCGAACGGGAGTGCGGCTGCCGGCGTCGGCCCGAGGGCGTGCCGTCCTGGTCGGGATCGTCGGCCTGGCCCTCGTCGCCGCGGGCGCCGGCGCGTTTGCCCTGAGTCCGCGGCCGACGAGTCCCGCGCCGACCGCCACCGCACCCCAGTCTGCCGGGGCCACCCCGGCCCCCGTCGTCGTCGCTGCCGACAGCGTCGGCAGGATGGATGCCGATGGCCGCGTCATCGCCGCGACGCCGGTCGGTGGGCTGCCCGATGGCGTTGCGGTGGCCAACGGCTCGCTCTGGGTGGCGAACACGACGGATGGCACGGTGAGCCGCCTCGACAGCGCCACGGGGCGGGTGGTCCAGACCATCCACGTTGGCGCCAGCCCGGCCGGGATCGCGTCCGGCTTCGGTGCGATCTGGGTCGCCGACAGCGGCGATCGCACCGTCGATCGGATCGATCCGACCACCAATGACGTCGTGGCCACCTTCACGGTCGGGATCTCGCCGACGGGCATCGCGGCCGACGCCAGCTGGATCTGGGTGGCCAATCGCCTGGACGGCAGCATCTCTAGGATCGACCCGGACACCGGCACCGTCACGACCATCCCGCTCGGCCAGACGCCCACCGGGATCGCCACCGCTTCGGGCGCCGTCTGGATCACCGACTTCGACTCAGGGACCGTCGTCCGGTTGGACAGCCAGAGCGGCGTGGCCGCAGCGCCGATCCACGTCGGCAACGGCCCGTCGGCCGTGGCGGCCACGGCCGACGCCGTCTGGGTGGCCAACACCCGTGATGGCACCGTCTCACGGGTCGACCCGCTGACGGGCAGCGTTCGTGCGACGGTCACCGTTGGCGCCGACCCCGGCGGCCTGGCGATCGCACCTGGAAGCGTGTGGGTCGCGGTGTCGTCCACGTCGGAGATGGTCCGGATCGATCCGGCGACCGACGCGGTCTCACGGTTCGAGGTCGCGGCCAGCCCGCAGGGCGTGGCCATGGACGGCGACGAGCCCATCTTCACGGCGCGCGCGGCGCAGGGCAGCCACCGTGGCGGCACGCTGCGCATCGTCAGCGGCGCGTTGACGTTGCCCTCCTCGCCCGATCCGGCCTATGCGTGGAGCAGCCTAACGCTGCTGACCAATGACACGCTCCTGGCCTACAAGCGCGTCGGCGGGTCGGACGGGTCGACCCTCGTCCCGGACCTGGCGACCTCGATCCCCGTGGCCACCGACGGCGGCCTCACCTACACCATCCAGCTGGTCTCCGGCGTCACCTACTCGACGGGCGCGCCGATCCGTGCCTCCGATGTCCGCCGCTCCATCGAGCGTACGCAGGCGGCAGGAGCGCCGTACGGACCGTTCGGTGACATCGTCGGCGCCGACCGGTGCGAGGCCGCGAAGCCGTGCGACCTCTCGGCCGGGATCGTCGTCGACGACCAGGCGGGTACGGTCACCTTCCGGCTGGTCGCCCCTGATCCCTCCTTCCCCTACGTCCTGGCGGGCAGTGGGGCGATCGAGCCCGCCGATACACCGTTCCAGGAGAGCAAGGCTCCGTTGCCGGCGACCGGGCCCTACATGTTCGATCTGTTCACCGACCATGAGATCCGGCTCGTCCGCAACCCAGGCTTCCACGAGTGGTCACGCGCCGCCCAGCCCGACGGCTACCCGGACGTCATCGATTGGACGCTGGCGCCGACGGGGACGGATCCATCCACCCTCGTCGAGTCGGGGCTTGCCGACGTGGACGTCGACACCATCCCGCCCGACCGCCTGGCCAATATCGCCACGCGGCTGCCCGCCCAGCTCCATGTCGCCTCTGCGCCGTACACGTTCTTCGAATTCATGAACACGGCAGTGGCGCCGTTCGATGACGTCCGGGTCCGCCGGGCGGTAAGCCTGGCCGTCGATCGGCAGGCCGCCGTCGATGCCTATGGCGGGCCGCTCCAGGCGCGCATCACCTGCCAGGTCGTCCCGCCGACCTTCGCCGGCTACCAGCCCTACTGTCCCTACACCGTCCTCCCGGACGCCAGCGGCAGCTGGCGGGGCCCGGATCTCCCCGCGGCGCGTGCCCTGATCGACCAGGCCGGCGTCAAGGGCCAGTCGGTGACCGTCTACGGGCTCGACCTGCCCGGCCACCGCGACGTCGCCCGCTATTTCGCCGGCCTCCTGACCACGCTCGGCTTCAAGGCCACCACGAAGCTGGAGAGTCTCGACGCCATGTTCACGCCGCCGGCAGGCATCACGACGCACGCTTCCAACGCCCAGATGGTCGGCTTCTGGTACCTCACGCAGCCGCCCATCGCCTCGGCGATGATCCTGGGCACGTTCACCTGCCCGGATTTCCCGAACATCCCCTACGACGGGTATCCGGCACGGTTCTGCGACCACGCGCTCGACGAGCAGGCGAAGACGGCGCTGGGGCTCGACCAGTCAGGGGATCGGGCTGCCGCGAACGCGCTGTGGGCGCAGATCGACCGGCGCATCGTCGATGCGGCGCCGGCCGTCATGGTCTTCAACCCGACCGACGTCGTCTTCCTCTCCAGGAGGGTCGGAAACTACCAGCACCACCCCGAGTGGGAGGTCCTGCTCGACCAGCTCTGGGTGCAATAGCCCCGAGGCCTCAGCCCGCGACGAACTCCCCGCCGTCGATGCCGATGACGTTGCCGGTGATCCAGTGCGTGCCCTCACCCGAGAGGGCCACGATCGCCCGGGCGACGTCCTGGGTGGTGGTCATCCGGCCCATCGGGTTGCGATCGATGGCCTGGGCCATGAGCGTCTCGCGCTCGGGGATCTGCATCAGCGCGGGGGTGACGGTGACCCCGGCCCGGATGGCGTTGACGGTCACGCCGGTGCCGTTCCTGGCCAGCTCCATGGCCAGCTGCCGGCAATGGGACTCGAGGGCCGTCTTGGCCGCGCTCACCGCGCCGTAGTTGCGGATGACCCGCGACGAGCCCTCGCTGGTGAGCGCGTAGATGTGCGAGCCCTCGCCCAGGAAGCCGCCGCGCCAGAGGTCCTGGACCCAGTAGACGAGGCTGTTGGCCATCACGTCGAGGGTCATCTCCAGGTTCTTGCGGTTGATCGAGGACTCCGCGTCCTCGGCCAGGAACGGCTTGAGCGTGCCGAAGGCCAGTGAGTGGAGCATCACCCGGACGTAGGGCAGGCGTCCGGTCGCGGACGCCTGGGCGTCGAAGCGCTCGCGGAGCGCGGCCAGGAACGCCGCCCGCTTCTCGTCGTCGGCGGCGTTCATGTTCTCGTAGAAGGCCTCGTGACCCTCGGCCTCGATGGCGGCCCGGATCTGGGCCACGTGCTCCATGCCCTGGCGGCGGTCGAGGTGGACGCCGGCGATGTCGTAGCCGGCGGTGGCGAGGGCCCGGGCCGTCGCCTCGCCGAAGCCGCTGCTGGCACCGAGGATCAAGGCCCAGGGCTGGCGGTCATCGGGCATCGGAAGGTGGCTCCTCGAGCTGCAGGCGAGGGCGCGAGTCTAGCAGCGGGGCGAGGCGTCTCGGCCGGAACCGTGCAGGACTGCATGGTTCGGCGCCCGTTGTGAGGGGCCCGCCACGAACGCCTGCCACAATCAAGGCCATGGTCGAGACGCGCGTCCTGGCGGGCGGCTCCGAGGCGAGCATCGCCGAGGCCGCGGCGGCGATCCGGGCCGGCGAGCCGGTCGCCTTCCCGACCGAGACGGTCTACGGCCTCGGCGCGAATGCCCTTGACCCCGAGGCCGTGGCCCGGGTCTTCGCGGCCAAGGAGCGGCCCAGCTTCGACCCGGTCATCGTCCACCTCGCCGATGCCGCCGGGGTCGGGGACCTGGCCATACCCGAGGACGCGGCCGATCCGCGGTTGCGGGTCCTCGCCGACGCCTGCTGGCCCGGCCCGCTGACGATCGTCCTGCGCAAACGCCCGACCGTCCCCGGCATCGTCAGCGCCGGCCTCGAGACGGTCGGCCTCCGCGTGCCCGACCACCCGATCGCCCGGCGGCTCATCGTCGCGGCGGGCGGGCCCATCGCTGCACCGAGCGCCAACCGCTTCGGCCGGGTCAGCCCCACGTGCGTCGAGCACGTCATCGCCCAACTCGGTGGGCGGATCCGGCTCGTCCTCGATGGCGGGCCCTGCCGGGTGGGCGTCGAATCGACGGTCATCTCGCTGGCCGGCGGCGGGGCACTGCTGCTTCGACCCGGCGGCACGCCCCTCGAGACGATCGAGCGACTGATCGGTCCCCTCCAGATCCCGGCCGACCGGCCCGAGCTGCGCTCGCTGGGTCCTGGACGAGCGAGCAGCCACTACGCGCCGCACACGCTCCTGGAATTGCTGGCCACGGGCCAAGGAGCGGCGGCACGCCCCGGGGAGCGCCTCGGTCTCCTCGCCGCCGACGACGCCGGCCGGCACGCTGCCGAGGCCGCGGGCGGCCCCTATGCCTCGATCGAGGTCCTCTCCCCCTCCGGCGATGGGATCGAAGCGGCGGCCCGGCTCTTCGACGCCCTCCACCGCCTCGACGCGGCCGGACTCGACCGCATCGTCGCCCAGGCCGTGCCCGAGACCGGCCTCGGCCGGGCGATCATGGACCGCCTCCGCCGGGCCGCGGCCCGCGGCGCCTGGGGGCCTGCGGAAGGGTGATGGCGG